>DAIOGL010000056.1:1466-11364 GCA_036745235.1 Sulfuritalea sp. | reverse complement strand
GGATGAAGTTGGTGGTGCCGTTGATGATGCCGGCGATCCACTGGATGCGGTTGGCCGAGAGGCCTTCGCGCAGCGCCTTGATGATCGGGATGCCGCCCGCCACCGCCGCCTCGAAGCCGACCATGACGCCCTTCTCGTGGGCGGCAGCGAAGATCTCGTTGCCATGCACCGCAAGCAGGGCCTTGTTCGCCGTCACCACGTGCTTGCCGTTGGCGATGGCCTTCAGGACCAGTTCCTTGGCGATGCCGTAGCCGCCGATCAGCTCGACGACGATATCGATCTCGGGATCGCTCACCACCGCGAAGGCATCGTCCGTCACCTGGGCGCGGCCGGCCGTGACCTGCCTCGCCAGGTCCAGATTCTTGTCCGCCACCCGGGTGATGCGGATCGGACGCCCGGCGCGGCGCGTGATCTCGGCTTCGTTGCGCGCCAGCACGTTGAAGGTGCCGCCACCGACGGTGCCGATGCCGAGGAGTCCTACGTTCATTGGTTTCATTTCAAGGTTTTCCTGAAGCAGAAGGACGGGATCACCAGGCCTTCCCGAAAATAGAAGCGGTGCGCGTCGGTACGCTGGGTTCCCGAATCGAGCGCCAGCACATCGCACTGCAAGTCCCGCGCATGTCGTTCCAGATGATTAAGCAAGGCCCGGCCGACGCCGCGCGAGCGATGCGCTTCGTCGGTCACCAGGTCATCGACATAGAGGCGGCGGCCCTCATAGGTGTTCTCGATCACCCGCCATACCGCGACGCCCCGCACCGCCGCCTGTTCGGTGGCCACGCTCATGCGCGCGCCATTGGCGAACACCGCACGCAGGCGGCCGGCGTAATCGGCAGGCAGGCCCGTACGCAGCTGGCGGTGCACCGGCTCGGCGCGAACCAGCCACGCCTTGTCGATCACGCTGCCGTCGCTGCCCGTCACCTCCACCACCGGAAACTCAGTTGCCATAACGCTTGCGATAGCTTTCGAGAAAGCGGGCGATGCGGCTGATGGCCTCGCGCAGGTCGTCCTCGTGCGGCAGGAAGACCAGACGGAAGTGATCGGGATGCGGCCAGTTGAACCCGGTGCCCTGCACCAGCAGCACCTTTTCCGCCACCAGCAATTCCTCGATGAAATCCTGGTCGTTGCTGATCGGATACATCTTCGGATCGAGGCGCGGGAACATGTACAGGGTCGCCCTGGGCTTGACGCAGGTGACGCCGGGTATTGCAGTGATCAGTTCGTGCGCCACGTCGCGCTGGCGGCACATGCGCCCGCCGGGCGCCACCAGGTCGTCGATGCTCTGATAGCCGCCGAGCGCCGTCTGGATGCCCCACTGGCCCGGCACATTGGCGCACAGGCGCATCGAGGCCAGCATGTCGAGGCCGTCGATGTAGTCGCGCGCATGCTTCTTTTCGCCGGAAACGATCATCCACCCGGCCCGATAGCCGCAGGAACGATAGTTCTTCGACAGGCCGTTGAAGGTGATGGTCAGCACGTCCTCCGACAGGGAGGCGATCGAGGTATGGGTCACCCCGTCGTAGAGCACCTTGTCATAGACCTCGTCGGCGTAGATGATGAGGTCGTTCTGCCGGGCGATCTCGACGATCTCCTTCAGCACCTCGTCCGGATACACCGCCCCGGTCGGATTGTTGGGATTGATGATGACGATGGCGCGGGTGTTGGGGGTGATCTTGGCGCGGATGTCGTCCAGATCGGGCAGCCAGCCGGCGCCCTCGTCGCACAGGTAGTGCCGCGGCGTGCCGCCGGAAAGGCTCACGGCGGCGGTCCATAGCGGATAGTCGGGCGCGGGCAGCAGCACTTCGTCGCCGTTGTCGAGCAGGGCGTTCATGGCCATCACGATCAGCTCGGAGACGCCGTTGCCGATGTAGATGTCCTCGATGGTGACGCCCTTGATGTGCTTCTGCTGCGAATAGTGCATCACCGCCTTGCGTGCCGAGAAGATGCCCTTGGAATCGACGTAGCCGGCCGCCCCGGGCAGGTTGCGGATCATGTCCTGCTGAATCTCTTCGGGCGAATCGAAGCCGAAGGCGGCGAGATTGCCGATGTTCAGCTTGATGATCTTGTGGCCTTCCTCTTCCATCTGCTTGGCGCGGGCGAGCACGGGCCCGCGAATGTCATAGCAGACGTTGGCAAGTTTGGCGGATTTTGTTACGGGCTGCATGAGCAACCGTCCTTTCTGCATGGTGCCGACCCGGACGGGCGGTGTCGGTAAATGTATAATGTTACCCAAGCCTATGCTGCACCGCAAATCCAGATTTGATGCGGCTTTCAGGCACCCCCGCCCTCTCCGCCCCGTTGCCGACCTCAGCTGCCAAACTCGCGCCCCGAATGAAGCTGCATTCCACTGACACCACCGGCCTGCTTGCAATCACCGCCTACGATGCCGGATCCATCGCCGTGAATGGCCGCCCGCTGACGAAGAGCTTCGTCCTGACTCCGCGGCGCCTGATCGAAGACTGGCCGCCGACGTCGATCGGCAACCTGACCGAAGCCGACCTCGGCGCAGTCGCGGAGCTCGGTTGCCCCATCGTGCTGCTCGGCACCGGGGTGCGTCAGCGTTTTCCCGCTCACGCCCTTCTGCGTCCGCTTATCGCGCGGCGCATGGGGGTGGAGGTGATGGACAGCTACGCCGCCTGCCGCACCTACAACATCCTCATGGCCGAAGGGCGCGACGTGGCCGCCGCACTGATCATCGAATGCGCGAGTTGATCGAACTGCGCCGCGGGCCCTTGCTCGCGCTGCTGCTCGCGTTTGCCCTGGTCTGGTTCGGCACGCTGGAGCACCGTCGCCTGATCAATCCGGACGAGGGCCGCTATTCGGAGATTCCGCGCGAGATGGTCGCCACGGGCGACTGGCTGACGCCGCGCCTGAACGGCATCAAGTACTTCGACAAGCCGGCGCTGCAATACTGGCTTACCGCCAGCGCCTTCACCGTATTCGGCGAGCATCACTGGACCGCGAGGCTGTGGCCGGCGCTGACCGGCTTCCTCGGCGTGCTCGTCACGGCCTTCGCCACGGCGAAGCTGTTCGGCCCCCAGGCCGGCCTGATCGCCGGCGCAGTGCTGGCCGGCAGCGTGCTGTGGAATGTCATCGGCCACGTCAATACGCTCGACATGGGTGTCAGCTTCTTTCTCGCGGCGGCGGTGTTCGCCTTGTGCCTGGCGCAGCGCGACGACGCCAATCCGCGCGAACGTCGGCGCTGGCAGGACGGCGCCTGGGTGCTGCTGGCGCTTGCCGTGCTCTCCAAGGGCCTGATCGGCCTGGTGCTGCCGGCCGCCACCGTCGTCGCCTATGCCACCTGGCAGCGCGACCTGGACTTCGTGCTGCGCATCCGCCCCGTCCGCGGCCTGCTGATCCTGCTGGCGATCACCGCCCCCTGGTTCGTCGCGGTATCGCTGGCCAATCCCGAATTCGCGCGCTTCTTCTTCATCCACGAGCATTTCGAGCGCTTCCTGACCAAGACCCACGGTCGCTACCAGCCGATGTGGTACTTCATCCCGATCCTGCTGCTCGGCATGCTGCCCTGGCTCGGCAGCCTTCTGCAGGGCCTGGCCGCGGGCTTTCGGCGCGAGGCGGGGCGCCGCTTCCAGCCGCAGCGCTTCCTGCTGGTGTGGGCGGTGCTGGTCTTCGTCTTCTTCTCCGTTTCGAGTTCCAAGCTGGCCTCCTACATACTGCCGATCTTCCCGGCGCTCGCCGCATTGATCGGCCTGCATCTGGCGGGTTACGCGGTCTCCCGCCGCATCGAATGGCACGCCCTGCCGGCGATCGTCATCGGCGCCGCCTGCCTGTTCCTGGTGCCGTATGTCACCCGCTTCGCCAGCGACAGGGTTCCCGTCGCGCTCTACGAGGCGTATCAGCCGTGGCTGTACGCGGGCGCCGCCGCCTTGCTGCTGGGCGGTCTGGCCGCCTTCTGGCTGGGGCGGCAGGGCCGCAGCGTGGCTGCCGTTTGCACGCTTGCCTTCGGCGGCTTCGCCTTCGGCCAGGGCTTCCTGCTGGGCCACGACAATCTGGGTTCGGTCAATTCGGCACACGACGTGGCGGTGGCGATCCGACCGCTGGTACCGCCCGACGCTCCGTTCTTCAGCGTGGACACCTACGACCAGAGCCTGCAGTTCTATCTGAAGCGGACGACGACCATGGTCGCCTATCGCGACGAACTGGGCTTCGGCATCAGCCAGGAGCCGCAGAAGTTCATCCCCGACCTTGCCGGCTTCGAGCAGGCCTGGAACGCGGCGCCCGTGGCCTGGGCGCTGATGTCGCCGGCCACCTGGCAGGAAATGAATCAGAAAGGATTGCCCATGACCGAAGTCATCCGCGACACCCGCCGCGTCATCGTCAGGAAGCCGTGAGATGAACGCCGTCAGCTTCTCCCTGGTTCTTACCGGCGTCCTCCTCAACGCGGCCGCGCAACTGTTCCTGAAGGCCGGCACCAACGCCATCGGCCATTTCGAGTTCCACGCCGGCAACATCCTGCCGGTCGGCCTCAAGCTGGCCTTTCAGCCCTTCATCCTGGGCGGCATGGCCTGCTATGCGGTGAGCCTGGTGGTCTGGATCATGGCGCTTTCAAGGGTCCCGGTGTCGATCGCCTACCCGATGCTGTCGATCGGCTACGTGATCAATGCCTTCGTCGCCTGGCAGTGGTTCGGTGAAGCGCTGGCGGCGCAGAAGCTGCTGGGCATCGGCTTCATCGTCGTCGGCGTGTTCCTGGTGGCACGGTCATGAGCGAGCCGTTCCTGCCGTTTACGCGGCCGTCGATCGACGACGAAACCATCGCCGCGGTCGCCGGCGTCTTGCGCTCCGGCTGGATTACCAGCGGCCCCCAGGTGCTGGCCTTCGAGAAGGCGCTGTCCGACTATTGCGGTGGCCGCCCGGTGCGCGTTTTCAGTTCCGGCACCGCCACGCTCGAAGTCGCCCTGCGCCTCGCACGAGTCGGCGCCGGCGACACGGTGATCACGACGCCGCTGACCTGGGTCGCCACCGCCAACGTGATCCTCGAAGTCGGCGCAACGCCGGTTTTCGTGGACGTCGATCCCCTCACGCGCAACATCGACCTGGACCAGCTCGAAGCCGCCATCACGCCGCAGACCAAGGCCGTCATTCCGGTCGACCTCGCCGGTCTGCCGGTGGATCGCGACCGGCTGTACGCCATCGCCGGCAAGCACAATCTCCGCGTGATCGAGGACGCCGCGCAGTCCTTCGGCGCCTCATGGAAGGGCCGACGCATCGGCAGCTCCTTCGCTGAGCAGCGCGACTTCGTCTCCTTCAGCTTCCACGCCAACAAGAACATGACAACGTCCGAGGGCGGCGCCCTGGTGCTGCCGGCCGACGTCGACACCGGCCTCTGCGAGCGCCTGCGCCTCCAGGGCGTGCGGCGCTTCCCCGACGGCGGCATGGACGTCGATGTGCTGGGCGGCAAGTTCAACCTGACGGACATCGCGGCGACCATCGGGCTGGGCCAGATGAAGCACCTCGAGGCCTTCACCGCCCGCCGGCGCGAACTCGCCCGACAATATTTCGACTGCATCGATCCGGCGCTCGGGCTGGAACTGCCAGTAGCCGATTTCGGCAACAGCAACTGGCACATGTTCCAGGTGCTGCTGCCCGAGGGCGTGGATCGCGGCGAATTCATCGCGGCAATGAAGCTACGAAACATCGGCGTCGGCGTGCACTACCCGGCGCTGCACCTCTTCTCGCTCTATCGCGCATTGGGCTTCAAGGCAGGCGATTTTCCCCGAGCCGAGGACATCGGCCGCCGCACCCTTACCCTGCCGCTCTTCCCCGCCATGCTGGATGGCGACATCGACCGCGTCTGCAAGGCGCTGCGCGCAAGCCTGTCGGAGACTGCATGACTACACCGAACCTGTCCATCGTCATCCCCGTCTACAACGAGGAAGCCACGCTCGCCACGCTGTTCGCCCGCCTCTATCCGGCGCTCGACGCGCTGGGCGAAAGCTACGAGATCGTCTTCGTGAACGACGGCAGCCGCGACCGCTCGGCGGCGATCCTGCGCCAGCAGTTCGAGGCGCGCCCCGACGTCACCCGCGTCATCCTGTTCGGCGCCAACGCCGGCCAGCACATGGCCATCATGGCCGGCTTCGAGCACTGCCGCGGCGACATCGTCATCACGCTGGATGCCGATCTGCAGAACCCGCCCGAGGAGATCGGCAAGCTGGTCGCCAAGATGCGCGAAGGGCACGACTACGTCGGCAGCATCCGTCGCAAGCGCCAGGACAGCCTGTTCCGCACCTGGGCCTCGAAGGCGATGAACCGGCTGCGCGAGAAGATCACCCGGATCAGGATCACCGACCAGGGCAACATGCTGCGCGCCTATTCGCGCAGCGTGGTGAATGCGATCAACAGCTGCAAGGAAGTCGCCACCTTCGTTCCGGCGCTGGCCTACACCTTTGCCCGCAATCCCGCCGAAGTCGTGGTCGAGCACGAGGAACGCGCCGCCGGCGAGTCGAAGTACTCGCTCTACAGCCTGATACGGCTCAACTTCGATCTGATGACCGGCTTCTCGCTGGTGCCGCTGCAGTGGTTTTCGATGCTCGGCATTCTCGTCTCGCTCGGCTCGGCCGCACTGTTCGTCCTCCTGATCGTGCGCCGCCTGATCGTCGGTCCGGAAGCCGAAGGGCTATTCACCCTGTTCGCGCTGATGTTCTTCCTGATCGGCCTGGCCTTGTTCGGCATCGGCCTGCTCGGCGAATACATCGGCCGCATCTATCAACAAGTGCGGCACCGGCCGCGCTATCTGGTCGAAGCCATCCTCGAACAGGACACCCGGCAGACCTCATGAGCAAGGCCATCGTTTTCGCCTACCACAACGTGGGCGTGCGCTGCTTGTCCGTGCTGCTGGCGCATGGCGTCGACGTGGTTCGCGTCGTCACCCATGCTGACAGTCCGACCGAGACCATCTGGTTCGACAGCGTCGCCGAACTCGCAGCGCGCCACGACATTCCCGTCATTGCGCCCGAGGATCCCAACGACCCGGCGGTGGTCGCCGAACTTGCCGCGCTGCAGCCGGATTTCCTGTTTTCCTTCTACTACCGCCTGATGCTGAAGGCGCCGCTGCTGACCCTGCCGAAGCACGGCGCCTGGAACATGCACGGCTCGCTGCTGCCCAAATACCGCGGCCGCGTCCCGGTCAATTGGGCAATCCTCCACGGCGAGCGGGAAACCGGCGCGACGCTGCACCGGATGCTCGAAAAGCCCGACGCGGGGGGCATCGTTGCGCAACAGGCCGTGCCGATTCTGCCGGACGACACCGCCTTCGAAGTCTTCAACAAGGTCACGCTGGCGGCCGAAATCGCGCTGGATCGCGTGCTTCCCGACCTGCTGGCCGGCCGCGCCGTCGCCCGGCCGCAAGACCTCGCCGCCGGAAGCTATTTCGGCGGACGCAACGCCGAAGACGGCCGCATCGACTGGACCCGCCCCGCCGCGGAGGTGCACAACCTGATCCGCGCCGTGGCGCCCCCCTATCCGGGAGCCTTTTCGGACACCGCGCGGGGCCGGCTCACGGTGCTCGGTTCCCTGCATCCGACGGGTGAAACCGGCCCCTACGGCGGCCACCCCACCCTGTTCCTACGCAACGGGCATCTATATGCCGAATGCGGTGATGGACGGCTTTTGCGCCTGCTCGCGGTAGAATTGGCAGGTTCGCCGCTGCTCGCATCTGCCGCGGACAACCAGATCAACGCTATTTTTGGAACCCCGGCACTCTCCCTGTCATGAAGAAAATCCTCATCCTCGGCGTCAACGGCTTCATCGGCCACCATCTCTCCCAGCGCATTCTGAATACCACCGACTGGGAGGTCTATGGCATGGACATGAACTCCGAGCGTGTGACCGAGTTGATGCAGAACCCCCGCTTTCATTTCTTCGAAGGCGACATCATGATCAACAAGGAGTGGATCGAGTACCACGTCCGGAAATGCGACGTGATCCTGCCGCTGGTCGCCATCGCCACGCCGGCCACCTATGTCAAGGAGCCTCTGCGCGTCTTCGAACTCGATTTCGAGGCCAACCTGCCGATCATCCGCCAGGCGGTGAAGTACAAGAAGCGCGTGCTTTTCCCGTCGACCTCCGAGGTCTATGGCATGTGCAAGGATCCGGAATTCGATCCCGAGAATTCCGAATTGATCCTGGGTCCGATCAACAAGCCGCGCTGGATCTATTCCTGCGCCAAGCAGATGATGGACCGCGTGATCCACGCCTACGGCCAGCAGGAAGGCCTGCAATACACGCTGTTCCGCCCCTTCAACTGGATCGGCCCGGGGCTCGATTCGATCCATACGCCGAAGGAAGGCAGTTCACGCGTGATTACCCAGTTCCTCGGCCACATCGTGCGCGGCGAACCGATCAAGCTGGTCGATGGCGGCGCCCAGAAGCGCTCCTTCACCTATGTCTCGGACGGCATCGATGCGCTGATGAAGATCATCGAGAACAAGGACGGCATCGCCAACGGCAAGATCTACAACATCGGCAACCCGAGGAACAACTACTCGATCCGCGAACTCGCCACCCTGATGCTCGACCTGGCCAGGCAGTATCCGGAATACGCCGAGAACGTGGCCAAGGTGAAAGTGCTCGAAACCACTTCCGGCGAATACTACGGCAAGGGCTACCAGGACACGCAGCATCGCGTGCCGAAGATCACCAACACCATGGCCGATCTCGACTGGGCACCGAAAGTCACCTTTGAAGACGCCCTGCGCAGCATTTTCGAGGCCTACCGCAACGACGTGGCCGAAGCGCGCAGCCTGATGGACTGAGCGCGCCCGTGAAGCTCGCGTTGAAGATCGATGTCGATACCTGGCGCGGCACCCTCCAGGGAGTGCCGCGCCTTGTCGAGATTCTCCGTCGCCAGCGCGCGGACGCGAGTTTCCTCTTCTCGCTCGGTCCCGATCACACCGGCCGCGCGATCAAGCGCGCCTTCCGCCCCGGATTCATGAAGAAGGTGCAGCGCACTTCCGTCGTCTCGCACTACGGCATCAAGACCCTGATGTACGGCACCCTGCTGCCCGGCCCGGACATCGGCCGCCGCGGCGCCGACATCATGCGTGCCACGCGCGACGCCGGCTTCGAAACGGCGATCCACTGCTGGGATCACGTCAAGTGGCAGGACGGTGTCGAAAAGGCGGATGCCGCCTGGACCGAGGCCGAAATGCGCCGGGCGCACCAGCGCTACGTCGATATCTTCGGCAGCGAGTCGCCCGGCCACGGCGCGGCCGGCTGGCAGATGAACGCCCACGCACTGCGCATGACGCAGCGACTGGGCTACCGCTGGGCCTCCGACTGCCGCGGGCTGCATCCCTTCATTCCGGTATGGAACGGCGAGATCGTTGCCTGCCCGCAACTGCCGACGACCCTGCCGACGCTGGACGAATTGATCGGCACCGATGACCTGACGCCGGACAACGTGCACCTGCACTTGCTGCGGCTGACGGCGCAGCCGGCGCCCGGCTCGGGCAGTCGCGATCACGTCTTCACCCTGCACGCCGAACTCGAAGGCCTCAAGTTCGGCGACACCCTGGAGCGCCTGCTGACCGGCTGGCGCGAACAGGGCTACGAAATGGTATCGCTGGGCACGATGCGCGATGCGCTCGACCCGGCGCTGCTGCCTCGCCACGAAATGGTCCGGGGCGAAATCCCCGGCCGCGCAGGCCGCTTGATGCTGCAAGGCGAGGAGTTTCTGTCAACATGGAAGGAAGCTGCATGATCGATTCGAAACCCGTCCCCTCGGCCCTCGGGCTGCGTGTTCCCGATTTCACCGTGCCCGCCACCGGCGGCGAATTCACGCTGTCAGCCTTTCAGGGCAAGACGCTGGTGCTGTACTTCTACCCGAAGGACAATACGCCGGGCTGCACCACGCAGGCGCAGCAGTTCCGCGACCTGCACG
>DAIOGL010000056.1:0-1366 GCA_036745235.1 Sulfuritalea sp. | reverse complement strand
TTTCGCTTCGAGGAGCACGACATCTACGTGCCCATGATGACGCTGGAGGAACTCGACGCCAACAAGAAGGGCATGTCGGAAGTCGCTCGCAACGCCCGCCAGAGCAGCCGCCTGCTCGACGAGATCGTCACCGGCGCCGAGCACCACATGGCCCACGGCATCGACCTCACCGGCCCCTCGCGCCAACTGGCTACCGGCCACCTGTTCTTCCAGACCGAAGCGATCAACGGCGTCCTGCCGATTTCGCTGCCGACCGCCAAGGCAGACAACCAGATCATCGGCGTCGTCATGCATCTGGGCCAGAAGTTCCCGAAGCGCCCGGTGATCCTAGTTTCCAAGGACATCAACATGCGCATCAAGGCCCGCGCACTGGGCCTCGAAGCACAGGACTATTTCAACGACAAGGTGCTGGAGGATTCCGATCTCCTCTACACCGGTACGCTCGAACTGCCGCCGGATTTCTGGGACAGCCACGGCAAGGGCCTCGAATCATGGAAGAAGGACAGCCGCACCCATTACCGCATCAAGGGTCCGCTCTGTCCGGACCTGCTGGTCAATGAATTCGTCTGGCAGGAAGGCCCGCAACCCCTGCAGGCCTGGGTGAGAGTCGGCGCCGGCAAGACGGCGGAACTCGAGACCCTGATCGACTACAGCCATGCCAAGAATGCCGTCTGGGGCATCACCGCGAGGAACCGCGAGCAGAACTTCGCCCTCAACCTGCTAATGAATCCCGAGATCGACTTCGTCACGCTGCTCGGTCAGGCCGGCACCGGCAAGACCTTGCTGACCCTGGCTGCCGCGCTGACGCAGACGCTCGAGACCAAGCTTTTCGCCGAGATCATCATCACCCGCGTCACCGTCCCCGTCGGCGAGGACATCGGCTTTCTGCCCGGCACCGAAGAAGAAAAGATGACGCCGTGGATGGGCGCGCTGGAGGACAACCTCGACGTGCTCAACAAGCCCGCCGAAACGCCGGCCGGCGCCCCCGGCGCCGGCAGCTACGGCGGCGACTGGGGCCGCGCCGCGACCATGGACCTGATCCGCAGCCGGATCAAGATCAAGTCGCTCAACTTCATGCGCGGCCGCACCTTCATGAACAAGTTCCTCATCATCGACGAAGCGCAGAACCTGACGCCGAAGCAGATGAAGACGCTGATCACCCGTGCCGGACCGGGCACCAAGGTGGTCTGCCTGGGCAACATCGCCCAGATCGACACGCCCTATCTCACCGAAGGCAGCTCAGGCCTGACCTATGTGGTGGATCGTTTCAAGGGCTGGGCCCATTCCGGCCACGTCACGCTGCAGCGCGGCGAGCGCTCCAGGCTTGCCGATCACGCGGGGGAAGTGCTCTAAGAAAAGGTGCCCC
>DAIOGL010000055.1:0-11375 GCA_036745235.1 Sulfuritalea sp. | reverse complement strand
AAGCTGACCGGCAGCATCGGCAGCGACGGCTACCAGGAAGTCACGGCCGACATCAACAAGCCGATCAACGCCAACACCGCGCTGCGCATCAACGTCATGCAGCGCGACGAAGGCAGTTGGCGCAGCAACCCGGCCACCGGTAGCGAGCCGGAAATTCACCGCAAGGGCATCGGCATCAGTCTCGGGCTCAATCTCCACACCGACAACCAGTTCTGGCTCAACCACTACTGGCTGAGTACCAACGACAACCCGGATTACGGCATCTCCTTCGACAACGCCACGCGCAAACCCACGCAGAATTTCGCCGCCGACACCTTCTGGGGCACCGACCGCACCTTCGACAAGAGCGATACGCGCATCACCACGCTGGTCAACGAATACCGCATTTCCGCCGACAGCCAGTTGCGCAGCCAGTTGCGTTTCGCCGATTACGAGCGCAGTTACTGGGCGCGCACGCCGAGCCTGACCGTCGCACCCAACGCCAACGCCTACACGGGCGCCAACGGCGGTCCGACGCGCATTTCCGACTATGAAACCGTCACCCTGCAATCCGACTACAGCACCAAGCTCAAGGCGGCCGGCATGACGCACGAGCTGCTTGCGGGCGTCGAGTACCTGAAGGAAAACAGCTACCGCCATGGCCTGCGGAACCTGGGCGGCACCACGGCCGGCAATCCGCCGTACTCCCTGCCCTACATCGCGGCCACCACCGGCACGGCGACCCGCTTCAGCTCGGACTCCTACGCCGTCTATGGCCAGGACACGATCGAGTTCATCCCGCAGTGGAAGGCCACGCTGGGCCTGCGCCACGACAAGATGGACGCCAACTACAGCGCGGCCACCTCGCCCAAACTGAGCTACGGCGAAAACAGCTATCGCGCGGCCCTGTCCTTTCATCCCTCCGGCGACACCCACTACTACCTCGGCTGGAGCGATTCCTTCAGTCCCACCGCCGATCTCTACCAGTTGACGGTGACGCCGCAGCCGCCGGAGCGCAGCGACGTGATCGAACTCGGCGCCAAGTGGCTACTGTTCGAAGGCGACCTGGCGCTGCGCGCGGCCTTGTACCAGGCCACCAAGAACTGGGAGCGCAACGGCGACCTCGAATCGACGGCAGCGATCCTGACCAAAAAGCGCCGCACCAAGGGCATCGAACTGGAGGCGGCCGGCCGCATCAACGAGCGCTGGGAACTGTTCTCCGGCCTCGCGCTGAT
Organism: Sulfuritalea sp.; assembly: GCA_036745235.1. Taxonomy (GTDB): domain Bacteria; phylum Pseudomonadota; class Gammaproteobacteria; order Burkholderiales; family Rhodocyclaceae; genus Sulfuritalea. The sequence goes on along the minus strand of DAIOGL010000055.1, from coordinate 10,161 downwards.
GGACGCCACGATTCTCGAAGTGGCGGAAAACATCAACGCCAACACAGGCGTGATCACCTACGGCAACCCGGAATTCGTCGGCAAGCGCGCGCGCAACACGCCGCGCTACACCTTAAATCTTTGGACCACCTACAAGCTCACGGGAAACTGGAAAATCGGCGGTGGCGTCGAGGCCAAGGGCGACCGGCAGGCCGTCAATCCCAGCGGCGCCGGCGCCGTGCCGACGCTCAACGGCGTCTACTACCCCAACACCGCGCCGTCCTATGCGCGCTGGGATGCCATGGCGTCCTGGGAGCAGAAGAACTGGACCCTGCGGCTCAACGTCAAGAACGTGTTCGACAAACTCTATTGGGATTCGGTCTATGACAACGGCGGCTTCACGATACCGGGCACGCGCCGCAGCCTCATTCTGACCGGCGAATTCAAGTTCTGATTTCACGAAAGGAGAACACGCATGAACCGTCGTCAATTGCTGCTCGCGCTGGCCACCGCTGCCACCAATGCCGCCCTGCCAAAACTCGCGCTGGCCGCCAATCCCGCCAATGTCACCCGCCAGGCCGTGCTAGGCGCCGCCTGGCGCGGACCGAACAAGAGCGACCCCTATTTCGCCGGCGCGCTGGTCGCCGACTGGGAGGCTCGCAAACTGGAGATTCGCTACGCCGTCCCCTTGCCGACCCGTCCGCACGGCCTGCTGGCCGAAGCCGACGGCGGGCTGCTGGTGGTCGGGGTGCGCCCCGGCACCTGGCTCCTGCGCTGCGACGGCAAGGGTGAAGTGATGCAGCAGGTAAAGGTGGATGAGGAAAGTGCCGCCACCCGCCTGAACGGCCATGCCGTGGTTGCGGCCAGCGGCGATGCGCTCTACACCACCGAGACCGACCTCAAGACCGGACGCGGCAAGATCGGTGTGCGCGACCGCCGGACCCTGCGCAAGCTGGCGGAATGGGACACCCACGGCATCGACCCGCACCAGTTGCTGCTCGACCGTGAAGGCCACTTGATGGTCGCCAACGGCGGCGTGCCGCGCACACCGGCCGACAAGAAATATGACCTGCATCGAATGGACTCCTCGCTGGTCCGGATCGATGCGACCAGCGGCAGGCTGCTACGCCAGTGGCGGCTGGACGACCCGCGCCTGAGCCTGCGTCACCTGGCCTGGAGCCGCGCAACCGAGAACGGCGAAGCCCTTCTCGGCATCGCCATTCAGGCCGAGCACGACGAGGCCGCCAGGCGCGCGGCGGCACCCGTTCTCGCGATACTCGACCACGACGCGCTGCGGGTCCCGACCCATGCCAACGACGGCATCGGCTACGCCGGCGATATCGCCGCCGCGTACAACGGCGGCTTTGCGCTCTCCAGCAACCAGGCCGGGCTGGCTCAGCTCTGGCATCCTGGCGCCCCGGAGAAAATGACGCCGCTCGTGAAGATGGAAGAAGCCTATGCGCTGGCAAGCTGGAGCGGGCCGGGCAAGGGCGGCGGCGTCCTGGTCGCCACAGGACTCGGGCTGGTGCGCTCGCACCCGACCGCAGGCCCGGTCGCAATCCCCTGGCCCAAACCCATGGCGCTGGACAACCACTGGGTGCTGCTCGACGAGAGCTGAACCGCGTGGCGGCAAAGCGTTGCCGCGCATCGCCGTATCACCAGCGCCGACTTTCGCATGCGATTGGGGCTGCTTGTCGGCCATTGCGGTCATTGACCGGAAGCACTCGGGACGGCTGCATAGTGTCCAGGAGCAGCCGTTCAAACCAGAAATACTCCGAGCGGCTGCTTTAACTTTTCGCTAGGTCAGGATCGTGCCCTGAGCGGTCTGATGATGACTTCATCGCTAATGACGGCTTTGTTAGAGGATAGCTGCCGTTCTCGAGGAGTAAGCCTCCGTCAGCACCTCGGTCTTAACGAACCGTGATCATCTGGGGCTATCGCGTCCGCAATGAATTGGCCACCGACCGCGGAACAGAATGATATTGCCGAATGGCTGCTCTACACCTCAAGCTATAGGCGGTCCTGACCAAAGAGAGACGTTTGCTCCTCGGGCGCATCGATGTCCGCTCTTTTGGGTTGGTCCGTCAGTTGCTAGCGTTCGGCGACCCGTCGCAGTCGACCAGTGCCATCAACACACCCTTTTGATAGATTTACCGCACTTCTTGTGTTCAGTGTGTAGCGGAAATGGCACCTTAGAGCAGTAACTCAGGCTTTCCATCACTCAAGGGAATCAATCCCTGTTTCAAGCACGATTTCTTTTGCAGATCCCTTCAATAGGTCGCGGCACTGCACCAATTGGTATCGGAGAAAATGTGGTAGCGTATTCCTACGCCATAACCACAATCAGCTAAATGACATATCGAGTAGGCGAAGAATTCCATCGCGCGCTTTTTGAACACAGTTTGGACGGAATACTTCTTACGGCACCCGATGGTCAGATTCTTGAGGCCAATCCGGCTGCCTGCCGCATGCTGGGCCGCAGCGTGGAAGAAATCCGGCTCGCCGGACGGGCGGGAGTGCTTGACACCTCGGATCCGAGACTCACCGCGGCTCTGAGTGAGCGAGCGGGGCAGGGACACGCGATTGCAGAACTCGTTTTGATTCGCGGAGACGGCAGCCGCTTTCCCGCCGAAGTAACTACCGCGGTCTTCACCGACAAGCAGGGCAATCCGCGCACCTCGATGTTCATTCGCGATATCAGCCTGCGCATCGCGCTGGAAACCGAGCGCGAGCAGTATTTTCGCTTCTTCAGACTGTCCGGCGACCCGCTGTGCATTGGCGATCCCTTCGGCTGCTTCCAGCGCGTCAATCCCGCCATGGTCAACCTGACCGGCTACAGCGAAGCCGAGCTGCTGTCGAGGCCGTTTCTCGATTTCGTGGTCCCCGAGGATCGCCAGGGCACTTTCGAAGAGCTCCAGGAGCAGGTATCGGCGCGGCCCAGCACGCATTTCGTGAACCGCTATAGTTGCAAGGATGGCAGGACAGTGCGGCTGTCATGGACCGCCTATTTCGACAAGGGCGAGGGCTTAACCTACGCCACCGCACGCGACATAACCCAGCAGACCGAGGCGGAACAGGCCCTCCGGAAGAACTATGAATTGCTCGATCGCATTTTTGCGACGACGCATTTCTGCATCGTCAATCTGGACCGCGATTTGAAGTTTTTACGGGTAAACCGGGCCTATGCCGACGCCGGCGGCCACCCGCCCGAATTCTTTATCGGCAAGAACCACTTCGACCTGTATCCGAACCAGAAAATTGAGGCGATCTTCCGCGAGGTGGTAGCCAGCGGGCAGCCGTTCACCATCCGCGCCAATCCGTTCGAGTACCCGGACCGTCCCGAATTGGGCGTGACCTACTGGGACTGGACCTTGCATCCCTTGAAGGATGGCGACGGGCAGGTCGAAGGCTTGCTGTTCACGTTGCTCGATGTCACGCGGCAAGTTCGCGCCTTGCAGGATCTGGAGCGCAGGACGGCGCTGGCGCAACTGCTCGAAGCGCTGGCGCGCGCAATCAACGAAGCTGCAACGCCGGAAGACGCGATGCAGAGCTGCCTGTCGCAGGTCTGCATTTTCGGTAAGTGGCGGCTTGGGCGCGTCGCGACTTCGGAGGCATTGAGTGGGGACCACGCCGTCCCGGCTGACTCGATCTGGCACGGAGCGGATCTCGAACCTTACGCAAACTTCATCCGTACTTCGCAGGATATCGACGCATTTCGCGAGACCGGCCAGTTCGTCGCGCGAGTGCTGCGCGAAAGGCAGGCAGTATGGATTGCCGACCTGGATCAGGCGCAGGGATTTGTGCGCCGCGCGGCGGCGCTGGCCGACGGGCTGCGTTCCGCGTTCGCGCTCCCGGTGCTGGTGCAGGGCAAGGCCGTTGCCTTTCTCGAATTCTATGCCGACAGCGTGCGGCCGGTCGATCCGGGGCTGATCGCTGCCGCGGAAATCATCGGCGCGCAGATCGCGCATCTGATCGAGCGCAGCCGGGCCGCGCGGCGCCAGGCGCAACTCGCTGTCATCGTCGAGAATTCCAGCGATGCCATTTTCAGCAGCGGCCTCGACGGCAAGCTACTGACCTGGAATGCTGCTGCTGAACGGATGTTCGGCTTCTCCGCCGAGGAAGTCATAGGCCAGGAGTTCTTGATGTTGGTTCCGGCCGAAGAGCAGGCTGCGGCGGCATCAAGAGTGGCACAAGTCAAGAGCGGAATTGAGGTGCCGAGCTACGAGGGGGTGCGCCTTGGCAAGGACGGCCGGCGCATCGAGATTTTCGGTAGCGTGTCGCCAATCAGGGACTCGAGCGGGAACGTGAGCGGAATATCCCTGATCTTCCGCGACATCGGCGAGCGCAAGCGCGCCGAGCGCGAACGCGCGCAACTGGCGGCCATCGTCGAATCAAGCAACGACGCGATTCTGATCCGGGGGCCTGACCGCCGCATTCTGTCGTGGAATGCCGCCGCCGAGCGCCTGTTCGGCTGGTCGGCGCAGGAAGCGGTCGGGCAGCTGGTCGATTTGATCGTGCCGCCCGAGCGTGCCGGGACCCTGCGTCACTTCATCGAGCGTGCGGCACGCGACGAGGCGCCGGGTCCGGTCGAAACCACGCACGTGCGCAAGGATGGCGAGCGCATTCCGACGCAAGTGACCCTTTCGCCCGTGAAGGATGCCGCGGGCAGAGTGATTGCGCATTCCTACACCGTGCGCGACATGAGCGAGCTCAAGCACAAGGAGGAGGAGCTGCGCGCCTCTTCCCGACGGCTGCGGCAGCTTTCGCATCGACTGCGAAGCGTGGAAGAGGCCGAGCGTCGTGCGATCGCGCGCGAACTGCACGACCGGATCGGGCAGGACCTGTCCACGCTCGGACTGCTTCTGGCTTCGCTGGGCGCCAGGCTCCCGCCGGCGTCGCGGGACGCCGTCGAAAGACCGCTGAACGATATCCAGGGCCTGCTTAAATCCATGGTTGCGAATGTGCGGGACGTCATGGCCGAACTGCGGCCGCCGGTGCTGGACGATTATGGGCTGCTCGCCGCGCTGCGCCAGCTCGCGACCGAATTTACCCGTCGCACGGGGATTGCGGCCGATGTGGACGGGGTCGATCTGCAGCCGCGCCTGCCGTCGGTGGTGGAGACGGCGATGTTTCGTATCAGCCAGGAGACGCTCAACAATGTCGCCAAGCACGCCCGGGCAAAGCATGTGGCCATCAGCCTTCATGCCGCCGTCAACCGGATCGTGCTGGAGATCGGCGACGACGGCGTTGGCTTCGATGCCCGCCAGGCGCCTCCGGACCAGCGGCATTGGGGCCTGGGCACCATGCGCGAGCGCGCCGAGGAGGCAGGCATCGCATTCATGCTCGAGTCGACGCCGGGGACCGGCACCCGGGTCGTTCTTGAAGTGGAGCGCGCGGCGACATGAGCATCCGGGTGCTGCTTGCCGATGACCATGCCCTGATGCGTCAGGGCTTGCGCGCGCTGCTCGCCAGCACCGGCGAGATCGAGGTGGTGGGCGAGGTAGGTACCGGGCGCGAGGCGGAACGGCAGGTGCTGGAGCTGGATCCCGGCGTGGTGCTGATGGACATCGCCATGCCCGACCTGAATGGCATCGAAGCGGCCAGGATAATCCACCTAAAATCTCCGGCGACGCGGATCGTGATGCTTTCGATGCATGTGTCCGCCGAATACGTATACCGCGCCTTCGAAGCCGGCGCTTGCGGCTACCTGCTCAAGGAAATGGCGGTCGACGAGGTCATCAACGCGGTGCGCACGGTCCATGCGGGGAAGCAATACCTGAGCCCGGCGCTTGCCAAATCAGTGCCCGATCCCTGTGCGTCACGCGCCCGCGGTCCCGTCGACAGCCTCAGCACCCGCGAACGGCAGGTATTGCAGCTCGTGGTCGAAGGCCGCACCAGCAGCGAGATCGCGCAAATGATCCACCTGTCGCCGAAATCGGTCGAAACCTACCGCAGCCGCCTGATGGCGAAACTGGGCGTGAGCGACCTGCCCACCCTGGTGAAGTTCGCGCTCGAACACGGCCTGACGCTGCCCCATTAGCGTGCGACGACCCGATGAGTGAGAAGCCCTCGAGTAGTGGCCCTGCGCTGCAGAGGGATACATTTGTCATGGTTTCCCTACAGACGGTGTCGCTGAACTCCCCGAAGATTGCTTCAGGGGTCGTTCGCTCGTTCAGGGCGATGGCCGTTTCGGGACATGGCCGATGGCGGATGACAGCACTGCACGGGGGCACGCGACCGTCCTGATCGTCGAGGATCAGGCGCTGATGCGCGAAACCTTGCGCGGTTTCCTGCAATTTGCGTTTCCCGGCTGCAGCTTCCTCGAAGCGGATGATGGAGCGAGCGCGCTCAATGCCTGCAAAACCCGCCGGCCGGATCTGGTGCTGATGGACAAGTGCCTACCCGACGCCGATGGTATTGAACTGACTTCCCGCCTGAGAATGATCTATCCCGGCATCCAGGTCATCGTGATTTCGCAGCGCAGCGGTGAAATCTATGTGCAGCGCGCCCTGATGGCCGGCGCGCGCGCCTACCTGGTCAAGGACAGCTTGGCCGCCGAACTCATCCCCGCGGTGGCCGCGGCCATCGGCATCGCGCCGGCGATGAGCAGAGGATCATCGTAGTGGAAGGCCTTGATCCCCGGCTTCGCCTGGTCCTGCTGAGAGTTGATAAGCAGACCTACGCACTGCATCTGGACGCGGTCGATCGCATCCTGCGCATGGCCGCCATTACGCCGCTGCCGGGCGCCCCGGGTGCGGTCGAGGGCATCATCAACATTCGGGGCGAGGTGCTCGCCATCGTGAGCATCCGCCGGCGCCTCGGTCTCCCCCATCGCAGCGTCGCGGCAGCGGACAGCCTGGTGGTGGCGCATGCACGCGCGAGGCGCATCGCCATCATCGCGGAGTCGGTTCTGGGTGTGGCCGAATGCGGGACCGACGCCGTCGTCGGCTGCGACGACATCGGCCGCGGCATCCGGCACATCGAGGGCGTGGTCAAGACCAGCGATGGCCTGGTCCTGATCCATGACCTCGACCGGTTCTTCTCGGTCGAGGAAGAGCAGTCGCTGGACCTGGCGCTGGAAGGGGTCTGACGGATGGCCAGCGCACTGCCGCTCGCCCTGCCCGACGCGCTGCTGTCGCGGCTGAGCGATTTTCTCGAGGTGCATATGGGGCTCCACTTCCCCAGGGAACGCTGGCGCGACCTGGAGCGTGGCGTCGCCGCGGCGTCCCGCGATGCGGGTCACGCGGATGCCGAGACCTTTATCCGCTGGCTGCTCGGCGCGCCCCTGACACGAACCCGGATCGAGGGGCTGGCCAGCCACCTGACGATCGGCGAGACCTATTTCTTTCGCGAGAAAGCCAGCCTCGACATTCTGGAGCAGCGGATCCTGCCGGAGTTGCTGCAGGCTCGCGCAAAAGGCGATCGGCGCCTGCGCATCTGGAGCGCAGGCTGCTGCAGTGGCGAGGAGCCCTATTCGATTGCCATGCTGCTCGATCGGCTGATCCCCGATCCCGAAAAGTGGAACGTGACGATCCTGGCGACGGACATCAATCCGCAGTTCCTGCGCAAGGCGGCGCACGGAGTCTACAGTGCCTGGTCGTTCCGCGACACGCCCGGCTGGCTCAAGGAGCGCTATTTCACCCGGCGCCGGGACGGGCGGTTCGAAATCCAGCCGCGGATACGGCGGATGGTGAGCTTTTCCTATCTCAATCTCGCCGAAGATGCTTACCCGTCGCTGGTCAATGGCACCAACGCGATGGACATCATCCTGTGCCGCAACGTACTGATCTATTTTGCCCAGGAAAGGGCGAAACAGGTCGTCGCCAAGCTGCACCGTTCGCTCGTCCATGGCGGCTGGGTGATCACCAGCCCGGCGGAGACTTCGGCCACCCTGTTTTCCGAATTTGCCACCGTTCAGTTTCCCGGGGCCTTCCTGTATCGCAGGATGCCGAATGCCGGGCTCCGCCCCGCCGCCCCGCTTGAGTATTCAGAGCCGTGGCAACACCGCGATGCAAGGTCGGATCACGCTCCGGCGCGCGCCATTCCGTCGTCAGAGGTTCCTGCTGGCCCCCGAACGGATTTCGCCACGCAAGGCGTGCACGCCGCCGTCCGCCCGTCGCCGACTGCTGCCGAAGCTGTGAACTCCCCGCTGCACGCCTGGCACGACGAACGCGAAATGCCGCGCCGCCAAGCCCGCGCCTGCGCCGATGAAGGCCGGCTCGCCGAGGCGGTCGAGTGGTGCGCGAAGGCGATCGCCGCGGACAAGATGAACCCGGCGCACTACTATCTGCTTGCCACCATCGAGCAGGAACGGGGGCAAGGCGACGCTGCCGAAAGCTCACTCGGACGCGCGCTTTATCTGGAACCGGACTTCATCCTGGCTCATTTCGCCCTGGGCAATCTTTGCCTTGCCGCGGGGCGCCGGCCGCAAGCGCGACGGCATTTCGCCAATGCGCTGACCCTGCTGCGGGCATGCCCGGCCGATGCCCTGCTGCCGGAAGCCGACGGGCTGAGCACCGGCCGCCTGATCGAAATCATCAGCGCCGTGCAGGCCAGCCTGCCACGCACACCCAGGGAGCTGGCCGCATGAGCGCGAACAAACCCGCATTGCGCAAGCCGCGACGGACGGCCATCGACTGGGCCGAACTGCGCGCCCGCATGGACGCCGCCAGGGCCGCCGGCGATCGGGCGTGGACGCCGGGAGCCGACGAGACCGCACGCATCCTGCACGAACGGGCGCTGGCCCTCGCCCTGGAGCCCAACGCGGCGCAAACCCAGGAGCACGGCATAGAGGTGATTGAATTCGGGCTCGCCCATGAGCATTACGCCGTCGAATCCGCGCATGTGCGCGAGGTATATCCGCTGGAAAACCTCACGCCGCTGCCCTGCACGCCGGCCTTCGTGCTCGGCATCGTAAACCTACGCGGCGAGATTGTTTCGGTCATCGACCTGCGCAAGTTCTTCGACCTGCCGCAAACCGGCTTGCCCGACCTGAACAAGGTCATTGTTCTCGAGTCCGCCAGCATGGTGTTCGGCATCCTCGCCGACGTCATCCACGGCGTGCGCCGCATTCCGCTGGCCGAAATCCAGCCCTCGCTGCCCACCCTCACCGGCATCCGGGAAAAGTACCTGAAAGGGATCACCGCGCAACGCACGGTGGTTCTCGATGCCGCGAAGCTGCTGGCCGACGAGGACATCGTAGTACAGCAGCAGGTGGGTGCCTAGCAGCCTCGGACCGGGAGCGGACATGGAACAAAAAATGGCATTCAAGGAGAAGCTGACATGAAATGGTTTCTGGATCTCACGACCCGCAACAAGCTCTTCGTCTGCTTCGGGCTGGTGTTCGCGTTGATGGCGTGGGTGATCGCAAGCGCCTATACAGGTATCAACACGCTGCGCGAGTCGCAGGAGCGTCTGTACAACGAAGACATCGCCAACGTCCGAGATCTGCAGGTCCTGCGCGTGCATCAAAACCAGATGCGGGCGCTGATGCTCGAAGCGCAAATGCTGAGCAGGCGCGCGGAACAGGATCCCCTGCTGGCGCTGGCCGCGGAACGCTCGCAACAGATCGACCGCGTCATTGTCGAGCTGCTTGCGCGGGCGAAGAACGACCCGAAGCAGTCGGCACGGCTGGAGGAGCTGAAATCCGTCTGGCAGGCATTCGCCCGAACCAAGGATGCCGAAATCATTCCCCTGATCCTCGCCGGCAAGCTTGGTGAATCGCGCCAGCTCGCGGTCGGCGTGCAGCAGGAACGGCAGGAGAAGATTCGCGCCATCGCCACGGAACTCGCCGGCGCCGCGGAAGAGCGCGCGCGCCTCGCCGTGGCCGATGCCGAGGTACTGGCCAATCGGTCGCTGCGCGCCTTTCTGCTGGTCGGGATCGCGGCCCTGGCAATCGGCGTGGTGCTGGCGCTCCTGATGGAACGGGCGATCGCGGGACCGCTGCGCGAACTGTCACGCGCCGCCGAACGGGTTGCCGCGAGCGATCTCACGGTCGACGTGCCAAGGAACACACGTTCCGACGAGGTGGGCACCCTGTTGCGTGCGTTCGGCGCCATGGTCGAGAACCTGCGGCGCACGACCGGGGAACTGAACGAGGGTGTCGGCGTGCTCGCCTCCTCGTCCAGCGAGATCCTCGCCACCACGACGCAGGTGGCTTCCGGAGCCGCGGAGACGGCGGCT
>DAIOGL010000054.1:6157-11378 GCA_036745235.1 Sulfuritalea sp. | reverse complement strand
ATCGCTTGCTGCAACTCGAACCGCCGCCCCAGCTCGACATTCCCATTTGCGCCGGATCCTCCACCGCCGCGGGCGGTTCGATGCGCCGCGCTACCGCAATCCCCAACTGAAACCTATGCCCATCAGCCTCCTGTTCGGGGTCCACGCCCACCAGCCCGTCGGCAATTTCCCCGCCGTCATCGACGACGCACACATCCGCAGCTACGGCATGTTCCTGCGCGTCATGGAGCGCTATCCCAGGTTCCGCTTCAGCGTGCACTTTTCGGGCTGGTTGCTCGACGTCCTGTTCGAGCGCTTCCCCGAAGACATGGCGCGCCTCACGGCCATGACCCGCCGGGGGCAAGTGGAATGGTTCGGCTCCGGCGACTGCGAGCCGGTGCTGGCCGCGATTCCGCATCGCGACCGGCTGACGCAGATCGCCACGCTGTCGGACAAGATCGAGCAGCATTTCGGCACGCGCCCGGCCGGGGCATGGCTGACCGAAAGGGTCTGGGAATCCTCGGTGGTGCCGGCACTGGTGGAAACCGGCATCCGCTACGTCGCCGTCGACGACTACCACTTTCTGTGTGCCGGCGAAGACGCCGCGAAACTGGACAGCTTCTACACCACGGAAGAGGACGGCCGCAACCTCGACCTGTTCCCCATTTCCGAGGCGGCGCGCTACCGCTTGCCCTTTTCGCCGGCTGCCGAGGCCGTCGCCTGGCTCGAGCACCTGGCGCGAACCGGCCATCGCGCCTCGATCTATTTCGACGACATCGAAAAGTTCGGCATCTGGCCGGAGACCTATGAATGGGTTTTCGAGAAGGGCTGGCTGACGCAGTTCGTCGAAGGCGTACTGGCCTCGCCGCTGATTCGCACCGAAACATTCGCCGACTACCACGCCCGCGAGAAGACCCGGGGCATCGTCTACCTGCCGACCACCTCCTACATCGAAATGAACGAATGGACGCTGCCGGCGCCGCGCGCCGCGGCCTATCACGCCCTGATCGAAACCGAGAAGGCGGCGGGCAGGTTCGAGGCGCACAAGCCATTCCTGCGCGGCGGCATCTGGCGCAACTTCATGTCGCGCTACACCGAAGCCAACTGGATGCACAAGCGCATGCTGGGGGCGTCGCAGCGGCTCGCGGCGCTGCCTCCCGCGCAGCGCACTCCCGCCATGCAGGAGCACCTGCACCGGGCACAGGCCAACGACGCCTATTGGCACGGGCTGTTCGGCGGCCTCTACCTGCCCCACCTGCGCCGTGCCGTCTGGAACAACCTGCTGGCCCTCGAAGCCGAACTGGCGACCCGCACGCCGCCCCTTGCCTCGACGGAGACCGATCTCGACCAGGACGGCTGCCTCGAACTGGCCCTGCGCAACAGGAATTTGCAGGCCTTCGTCCGTGACGACGGCAACGCCGCTCTGGTGGAGTTTTCAAGCCTGGCGCTGGCGCACAACTTCGGCGACACGCTGCGCGGCTATGCCGAGGCCTACCACGCCAAGATCGACCAGGCGCAGGCGGCCCATGCCGCGCAGGAAGCAGGTGGAGGCATCGCCTCGGCCCATGACCGCGTCGCCTTCCTTCACGCCATCGAGCCCGAGGATGCGGTACCCGACACGCGTCCACGTGGCATTTTCCAGGAACGTGCGGGCGGCTCCGGCGACACGCTGACCGACCTCGACAGCTACCGTGCCGGCGACCGCCAGGGCGCATGGGTCGCCAGCGGCGACGGCTGGCGGATAGCCAAGACTTACCGCCTCGAGACCGGCGCGTTGAGTGTCCTCTTCCGCGCCGAGGGCAGCCAGGTTCCGGCCCTGATCGAGACCGAACTCAACCTTGCGCTGCCAAGCTGCGACGGCTTCGGCGGCCGCTACGTGCTTGCCGGCGGCAGCATTCCCGGCGGCTTCGGCCACACGCTGGAACTCGATGGCATGCAGCGCATCACTCTGGAAGACAGTGAACTGGGCGGCGCCCTGGTGATCGAGGCCGCACAGCCGGTGAAATTCAAGGCAAGGCCGCATCGCACGGTTTCCCAATCCGAGGCCGGCTTCGAAAAGATCATGCAGGCCGTCTGCGTCACGCTCGCGTGGGAGCCTGGCTCCGGTCCCGATCAGGAGATCACGCTCAGGGTGACTTCTGCGTCGTAGAATTGCCACGCAAGGTCATTCGCCACTTTCCCTTCCCCGCAGCCCATCATCATGCCCGGCACCCGTTATCAGCTCGAAGTCAATCCCGAGATTCCGCCGCGCCTGTCGCGTCTGGAAGAACTCACCAACAACCTCTGGTACAGCTGGGACCGGCCGACCCGATCCCTGTTCGCACGCCTGAGCCCCGGCTTGTGGCGCGCGGTGCACTACAGCCCCAAGGCCTTCCTCAAGCGCATCGACCAGAAGAAGGTCAACGAGGCGACCGAGGATTCGGTATTTCTCGGCACGATGAACCGGGTGCTGTCGGCCTTTGATTCCTATCTCGCCGAACCGCGACTGGAACTGCCGGGCAAGCCGCCGCTGCAGGCCACCGACCTGGTCGCCTATTTCTGCGCCGAGTTCGGCTTTCACGAGAGCCTGCCGATCTACTCGGGCGGCCTCGGCATCCTCGCCGGCGACCACTGCAAGGGCGCTTCCGACCTGCACCTGCCCTTCGTCGCCGTCGGCCTGCTCTACCGCCAGGGCTATTTCCGCCAGACCATCGACCGCGACGGCAACCAGACCGCGCATTACGGCGACAACGATTTCGACGACATGCCGATCGCACCGGTCCGCGGCGAAGACGGCCGCGAACTGCGCATCGGCGTGGACTTCCCCGGCCGCACCGTATGGGCGAAGATCTGGCGGGCGCGGGTCGGCACCAACTCCCTCTATTTGCTCGACACCGACCTGGACGAAAACAGCGAGTCCGACCGCGGCATCCTGCACCAGCTATACGGCGGCGACCGCCGCACTCGCATCGAGCAGGAAATCCTGCTCGGCGTCGGCGGCGCGCGCGCCCTCAACGTGCTCGGGCTGAAACCCACCGTCTGGCACATCAACGAAGGACACGCCGCATTCCTGGTGCTGGAGCGCATTCGCAATATGGTCGCCCAGAACATGCCCTTCGCCGCGGCGCTCGAAGCGGCCGCCGCCAACACGGTATTCACGACCCACACCGCGGTGCCCGCCGGTCACGACCACTTTACCGACGACATGGTGATGCACTACTTCGGCGACTTCTGCCAGGCGGTCGGCCTCGATCGCAATGGTCTGCTCGACATGGGCCGCGTCGGTGGAGCCGGCGAATTCAACATGACGGCGCTCGCCGTGCGCGGCTCGCGCTTTCACAACGGCGTCTCGCGCATCCACGGCGAGGTCTCGTCGCGCATCTGCGCGGACATGTGGCCGCAAGTCACCCCGCTGGAAAACCCGATGGATTACGTGACCAATGCGGTGCACGTGCCGACTTTTCTCGCGACCGACTGGCACGAGACCTTCGACCGCCATCTCGGCCTCGGCTGGCAGCACCGCCTCTGCGATCAGAACTGCTGGGACGGCGTCAAGCGCATCCCGGACCAGATCTTCTGGAGCATTCGCCAGTCGCTCAAGGCCCAGCTGCTGCATCTGGTGCACAGCCGGGTACGCGCGCAGCATATGCGCAACCAGGGTTCGGAGGCGCACCTGGATCGCGTCCTGCGCTACGCCGATCCGAACAATCCGACGGTACTCACCATCGGCTTCGCCCGGCGCTTCGCCACCTACAAGCGCGCCGCGCTGCTGTTCAACGATCTCGACTGGCTGCGCGAAATCATGTCCGATGCGCAGCGACCGGTGGTGTTCATCTTCGCCGGCAAGGCGCACCCCGCGGACGAACCGGGGCGGCAATTGATCAGGCAGATCGCCGAGCTCTCGCGGCAGCGCGAGTTCGAAGGGCGAATCCTCATGGTCGAAGGCTACGACCTGCATCTGGCCCGGCGCATGGTGGCCGGGGTCGACGTCTGGCTCAACAATCCGATCTATCCGCTGGAGGCCTCCGGCACCTCGGGGATCAAGGCGGCGATCAACGGCGCCATCAACCTGTCGGTGCTCGACGGCTGGTGGGGCGAAGGCTACGACGGCAAGAACGGCTGGGCGATCAAGCCGGCGGCCGACGGCCTCGATCCCTCGCAGCGCGACGCGGACGAGGCGCGCACCCTGTACGAGCTGCTTCAGGACAGCGTCATACCGATGTACTACCGCAACACCTCGCTCGGCTATTCGCCGGAATGGGTGGCGATGGCCAAGCAGTCGATCGCTTCCATCATGCCCCGCTTCAACATGCAGCGCATGGTGACCGAGTATGCCGACAAGTTCTATTCGCGGGCCGCGGAGCAGTGGCGGCGGTATTCCGCGGACGGCTTTTCCGGCGCGCGCGAGCTCGCCGCGTGGAAGGCACGGATACGCGCCGCCTGGCCCCGCGTCGGCGTGCGCCGCATCAACCAGGCCGTGCCGCGCATCCGCTTCGGCGAGACCCTGCACTTCGCCATCGGCGTCCAGCTTGCCGGCCTGGCACCGAACGACCTGACGGTGGAACTGGTGTTCACCCGGCCCGGCGAACCGGCCACGGCCAAGACACGGCGCTATGAGCTGCTCTATGAATGCCCGCTGGGGGATGGCGAGCACCGCTTCTCGCGCGAACTGACGCCCGATCAGTGCGGAAAGATGGAGTACCGCGTGAGAGTGTTTCCGACCCACGAGTTGCTGACCCATCCCTTCGAGATGGGCATGACCATCTGGCTGTGAGCGGCGGCGAATGAATCCTGCCCTCACCGCCGGGTTCAAGGCGCTGAAGCACGCCGCCGAGGCCGAGCGCAGCGTGCATTTGCGCGACATGTTCGCCGCGGATGCGCAACGTTTTCCGCGTTTGTCCGTCTCGTGGAACGACTGGCTGCTGGACTATTCCAAGCAGCGCGTCAGCGTCCATGCCATGGGGCTGCTGCACGGCCTCTGGCAGGCCGCCGATGTTCCGGGCTGGATTGCGCGCATGCGCGCCGGCGAGCCGATCAACCACAGCGAGGGGCGCGCCGCCCTGCACATCGCCTTGCGCCATCCGGCACACAAGGGACCGATCCTGTGCGGCGGCCGCGACGTCATGCCGGCGGTGCATGCCGAGCTGGACAAGATGCAGCAGTTCGCCGCAGCGATCCATGGCCGCCACTGGCGCGGCGCCACCGGCGAGCCGATCACCGACATCGTCAACATCGGCATCGGCGGCTCGGACCTCGGGCCGCG
>DAIOGL010000054.1:0-6057 GCA_036745235.1 Sulfuritalea sp. | reverse complement strand
CGCTTCGGCATCGACCCGGAGAACGCCTTCTGCTTCTGGGACTGGGTGGGCGGCCGCTATTCGCTGTGGTCGGCGATCGGCCTGCCGCTGGCGCTGGCCGTCGGCTTCGACCACTTCCGCCAACTGCTGGCCGGGGCCCATGCCATGGATGAGCATTTCTTTTCCGCGCCGGCCGCAGAAAACCTGCCGGGCCAGCTCGCGCTGCTGGAAATATGGAACAGCAACTTTCTCGGCGCCGACAACCGCGCCCTGCTGCCCTACAGCCAGTCGCTGGGGCTGCTGCCGCGCTATCTGCAGCAACTGGAAATGGAATCCAACGGCAAGCAGGTGGATCGGCAAGGCCTGCCGGTGGGCTGCGCCACGGCCACGGTACTCTGGGGCGAAGCCGGCACCAACGGCCAGCACGCGTTCTACCAGCTGATTCACCAGGGAGGCCGCCTGGTGCCCTGCGAGTTCATCGTCTGCAAGCAGGCCGACTTCGCCCTGCCCGGACACCATGAAAAGCTCCTGGCCAATTGTTTCGCCCAGAGCGAAGCCCTGATGCGCGGCAGGACGCTCGCGGAAACGACCGCCGAACTGGTCGCAAGCGGCATGGCCGCCGAGCAGGTCGCATTGCTCGCTCCCTACCGCAGTTTTCCGGGCAATCAGCCGTCGACCACGCTGCTGCTGCCGCGCCTCGATCCGTTCAGCCTCGGCGCTCTGCTGGCGCTGTACGAGCACAAGGTATTCGTGCAGAGCATCGTCTGGAATATCAATCCCTTCGACCAGTGGGGCGTGGAGTATGGCAAGAAGCTTGCCAATCGCCTGCTGCCGATCATCGAAGGAAACCTTCCAACCGCAGGCCTCGACAGTTCTACCGCAGGACTCATCGGCGCCTGCAAGTCATGAAGGTCCTTTTCGCCACTTCCGAACTGGCGCCATGGGTAAAGACCGGCGGCCTCGGCGAAGTCGCCGGCACCTTGCCTGCCGCACTGCGCGCCCACGGCGTGGACGTGCGCGTGCTGGTGCCCGCCTATCCGGATCTGATGAAGAGCTTCCCGAAGGCCAAGGAGATCGCACAGCCCCACCGGCTCGGCGGTCTGCTGCCCACGCCGACGCTGAGGCAGGCGCATTCGCCCGATGGAACGCCGCTCCTGCTGATCGATTACCCCCCGTACTTCAACCGGCTCGGGAACCCGTATCTCGGGCCCGAGGGGCGCGACTGGCTCGACAACCACCTGCGCTTCGGTCTGCTGTCCCGCGTTGCCGCCTGGCTCGGCTCGCAGGAGAGCACGCTCGATTGGCGGCCCGACATCGTCCATTGCAACGACTGGCAAACCGGGCTCGCACCGGTCTATCTGAACTATCTGCCGGGCCGCAGCGCGAAGTCGCTGTTCACCCTGCACAACCTGGCGTTTCAAGGCTTGTTCGACCACGCCTCGCTGTTCGAACTCGGACTGCCGGACGCAGCCTGGGGTATCGACGGCGTCGAGTTCTACGGCTATCTGTCATTTCTCAAGGCCGGGCTGCAGCATGCCGATGCCATCACCACGGTAAGTCCGACCTACGCCCGGGAAATCCAGACCGATGCCGAGGGCATGGGCATGGGCGGCCTGCTGCGCCATCGCGGCGCACAGCTGAGCGGCATTCTCAACGGCATCGACACCACGATCTGGAACCCGGCAACCGATCCGCATCTCTACCAGACCTACAGCGCGCGTCACCTCGATGGCAAGGCGGCGAACAAGGCCGAACTGCAAATCGAGCTTGGACTGGAGCAGCGCCCCGACCTCCCGCTGCTCGGCGTGGTGAGCCGGCTGACCGAACAAAAGGGCCTCGACCTCCTGCTCGAAGCGGCGCCGCAAATGTTCAAGCTGCCGGCACAACTCGCCGTTCTCGGCAGCGGCACGCCGGAACTGCAACAGGGCTGGGCGGCGCTGGCGCACAAGCATCGCGGTGCATGCGCCGTGACCATCGGTTTCGACGAAGCGCTGGCGCATCGCATCGAGGCAGCGGCCGACATTTTCGTCATGCCCTCGCGTTTCGAGCCCTGCGGCCTCAACCAGTTGTACAGCCTGCGCTACGGCACACCCCCGGTGGTGCGCGGCACGGGCGGACTGGCGGATACCGTGATCGATGCCGCCGACGAAAAGCACGGCAACGGTTTCGTCTTTGGCCCGCCAACCGCCGCAGCGCTGCTGGACGCACTGCAGCGCGCGATAACGGCATGGCATGACCCCGAGCGCTGGCGCAAGCTGCAGAAGCGCGGCATGGCCCGCGATTCGAGCTGGGAAGCAGCAGCGCGGCAGTACGTCGAGCTTTACCGGCGGCTGTGATTCCGGAAATCGCCGCCAGATGCCCAAGGCCGTTCTAACGCTGATCGCCGCCGTCGCCCGCAATGGAGTGATCGGCATCGACAACCGCCTGCCCTGGCACCTGCCTGCGGACCTCCAGCACTTCAAGGCATTGACGCTGGGGAACACGGTGATCATGGGGCGCAAGACCTGGGAATCGCTGCCGGCGAAGTTCCGTCCGCTGCCCGGCCGGCGCAATGTCGTGGTGACGCGCGACGGCAACTACCGCGCCGAAGGCGCCGTCGTTGCGCTGTCACTGCCTGCCGCGATCGAGGCGGCGGAGACCGGCGAAGCCTTCGTCATCGGCGGGGCGGAATTGTATGCGGCGGCTCTGCCGCTGGCGGATCGCCTCGAATTGACCGAGATCGACGCGGCTTTCGAGGGCGACACCCATTTCCCTGCCATCGACCCGCATCGCTGGCGCGAGACCGCGCGCGAAACGCATCGCGCCGAAGCGGGCTTCGACTACGCCTTCGTCAGCTACCGGAAAAGCTGAATCACGCCCTCCGCGCTGCCGGGTGTCGGCGCCGACGGGACGGCGACATCACGGCAAGTAGCCGTCGCTCAGGGTCTGCAGGAAGGCGACGATGTCGTCGACCTCCTGTTCGCTCAGGCCCAGCCTTCCCATTTCATTCCTGTTCACGTTGCGGCGCACTTCCGCCCGCGGCCAGCAGGCGCGCTTCTGCGCCTCGGCCTCGGTCGCTTCGCCCTTGCAGGCAGGACGCAAGTCGCGGTCGTTGTAGAAAGCCACCACGCCGCGCAGGGTCCGGAAGTAGCCATTGTGCATATAGGGCGCGGTGCGAGCGATGTTGCGCAGCGTCGGTACCTTGAATTTGCCGTCCTCGCTGCGCTTTTTGACCACGCCACCGAGGCCGCGGTCGACGAATTTCGCTCCCTGCGGGTTCCAGGCCCTGTCCTGACCGTAAAACGGATTGTCGGGATTCTTCGGCACGCCGAGATTGTCGTAGGTGAAGTCGGTAAACAGCGGCAGTCCGCCATCCGCCCGGCGCTGGCTGGGATGGCAGGAGGCGCAGTTGCCCTTCTTCTCGTCGTTGAACAAGGCCAATCCGCGCAATTCCTGCGGGCTCAGTTTCGCCCGACCCTGCAGCCAGGCATCGTGCCTGGTCGTGAAGGGCTGAAACTCGGCGGTGCGCTCGTAGGCGGCGATCGCCGCCGTGATGCGGTCAAAGGCCGGCTCGACGGCGCCCAGCGCGCCCCTGCCGAAGATCTCGTCGAACTGCCCGGCATAGGCCGCGCGGCGTACTTTCCCGACCACCGCGCGCTTGTCCGGATTGGCCATTTCGACCGGATCCAGGAAGGGGGCCTTGGCCTGCTCCTCCAGCGTCGCCGCGCGCCCGTCCCAGAACTGGCCGCCGACATAGTGCCCTTCTGCCTTGTCGAAATGGAATGCGGGAGAAAAGGCCATGTACATCGCCGACGGCGTGTTGCGGCTGGCGAAGCGATCGCCATGCACGCCTTTCGATGTCGGCCTGGCCGTGTCCGGATCAATGAAGGCGCTTGCCGGATCGTGGCAGCTCGCGCAGGACTGGCCGGCCGGCTCGGACAGGCTGGCATCGAAGAACAGCAGGCGGCCGAGCTGCGCCTTCCGCCCGGCAGGGCTGTCTTCGGCCGCGCCCGGCGGTGCCGCAGCCAGGAGGCTGCCGGCGGCGAAAGCCATCACTCCCGAGGAAAATATTTTCATCGCGCGCCCAGGCTCGACCGGTGACCCCAAGCATAGCAACTTTCCGGCCGGGGCAAGAGGCGGAGGAACTCCCGCGTCGCCGGAGGCAAGGCTTCAGTTCGCCACGCAGTCCACGTAGTAGCGCACGGCGCCATTGCTGGCGTCCTTCACCAGACCGTGGATATCGGTCTCGAATCCCGGGAACTTCTCGTTGAACTCGCGCGCGAACTTCAGGTAGCGCACGATGGTGGCATTGAAGCGCTCGCCAGGAATCAGCAGCGGGATTCCCGGCGGATAAGGCGTCAACAGCACTGCGGTGACGCGCCCTTCGAGTTCGTCTATCGAAACGCGGTCGATCTCGCGATGCGCCATCTTGGCAAAGGCGTCCGCCGGGCGCATGGCCGGCACCATGGGGGACAGATACATCTCGGTGGTCAGGCGGGCGATGTCCCGCGCCTTGTACACCTCGTGAATCTGGGTGCACAAGTCCTTGAGGCCGACCCGCTCGTAGCGCGGATGCTTGGCAACGAACTCGGGCAGCACCTTCCACAGCGGGTGATTGCGGTCGTAGTCGTCCTTGAACTGCTGCAGCGCAGTGACCAGAGTGTTCCAGCGGCCCTTGGTGATGCCGATGGTAAACATGATGAAGAAGGAATAGAGGCCGCACTTCTCGACGATCACGCCGTGTTCGGCGAGGTACTTGGTGACGATCGCGGCAGGGATGCCGTTATCATCGGAAAAGTCGCCGTCGACGTCGAGCCCCGGGGTGATGACCGTGGCCTTGATCGGGTCGAGCAGGTTGAAGCCCTTGGCCAGCTTGCCGAACCCGTGCCAGCGTTCGCCGGGCTTGAGCATCCAGGCCTCGCGCTCCTCGATGCCTTCCTCGGACAGGTCCTTCGGGCCCCAGACCTGAAACCACCAGTCGGCACCCCATTCCTTGTCCACCTTGCGCATGGCGCGGCGGAAATCCAGCGCTTCCATGATCGACTCTTCCACCAGCGCCTTGCCGCCCGGTTCCTCCATCATCGCCGCCGCCACGTCGCAGGAGGCGATGATGGCGTACTGGGGCGAGGTCGAGGTGTGCATCAGGTAGGCCTCGTTGAAGACGTCGCGGTCGAGCTTGTTGTTCTCGGCGTCCTGCACCAGGATCTGCGAAGCCTGCGACAGTCCCGCCAGCAGCTTGTGCGTCGACTGCGTGGAAAAGATCATTGATTCCTTGCAGCGCGGACGATCGGCGCCGATCGCGTGGTAGTCGCCATAGAAATCGTGGAAGGCGGCGTGCGGCAGCCAGGCTTCGTCGAAGTGCAGGGTATCGATCTTGCCGTCGAGCTCTGCCTTGATGTCCTCGACGTTGTAGAGGATGCCGTCGTAGGTGCTCTGGGTGATGGTGAGCACGCGCGGCTTGCCCTTGACCTGGCTGGCAAAGGGGTGTGCGGCGATCTTCTTCTGGATGTTCTTCCAGCGGAACTCCTCCTTCGGAATCGGCCCGATGATGCCGTAGTTGTTGCGCGTCGGCATCAGGAACACCGGGATCGCGCCGGTCATCATGATGGCGTGGAGGATCGACTTGTGACAGTTGCGGTCCACGATCACCACGTCGCCCGGCGCCACGGTGGAATGCCAGACGATCTTGTTCGAGGTGGAGGTGCCGTTGGTGACGAAGTATAGATGGTCGCTGTTGAAAATGCGCGCGGCATTGCGCTCGGAGGCCGCCACCGGACCGGTGTGATCGAGCAACTGGCCGAGCTCCTCGACTGCATTGCAGACGTCGGCACGCAGCATGTTCTCGCCGAAGAACTGGTGGAACATCTGGCCCACCGGACTTTTCAGAAAGGCGACGCCGCCCGAGTGACCCGGGCAGTGCCACGAATACGAACCATCCGCGGCGTAGTGCACCAGCGCGCGAAAGAACGGCGGCGGCAGCGAATCCATGTAGGTCTTCGCTTCGCGCACGACGTGGCGGGCGATGAACTCCGGCGTGTCCTCGAACATGTGGATGAAGCCGTGCAGCTCGCGCAGGATGTCGTTGGGCAGGTGGCGGCT
>DAIOGL010000053.1:4747-11451 GCA_036745235.1 Sulfuritalea sp. | reverse complement strand
AAATGCAGGCGAAGAAACAGGCGTAAGATCGTTACCACACCGTAACAAACGGAGGCGACAGCATGGAAACGACGACAGACTCGTTACCAAACCGTAACCGGCGTCGTTGGCTGGTCGGGAGCGGATCCCTTGTCGCCGCGGGCCTCGTCGGCCTCACGCCCAAGTCCCGGGCGGCTGGCGGCAAGCTGCGTGTCGGCATGACACCGGCCTTTCTGCACGATCAGCACAGCCTGCTTGACGAGTGGCGCGACTTCATGGCGGCGTCCCTGAAGCGCCCGGTCGAATTCGTGCAGCGCGACAGTTACCGGGAAACCATGGATCTGCTGCGGCTCGAGAAACTCGAATTCGCCTGGATCTGCGATTACCCCTTTCTGCATCTCAAGGACCAGGTGCGTCTGCTGGCGGTGCCCCTGTATCAGGGGCGTCCGCATTACCGCTCCTACCTGATCGTGCACAGGGACAATGCCAAGGCCGCTTCCATGGCCGACCTGGCGGATACGGTGTTTGCCTATGCCGACCCGTATTCGAATACCGGCTACCTTGCACCGCGTTACGAAATTCGCCAGTTGGGGCGTGATCCCGCCAGCTTTTTCCGCAAGACCTTTTTCACCTGGTCGCACCGCAAGGTGGTCGAGGCGGTCGCCAGCGGACTGGCGCGGGGCGGCGCGGTGGACAGCTATATCTGGGACACCCTGGCTCATGTCGAGCCGGGCTTGGCCGGGCGCACCCGTGTGGTGTGGCGTTCGCCCGAGTATGGGTTCCCGCCCTTTGTCAGCCATCGCTCGGTTTCAAGCGCCGACTTCCAGCAGATGCAAAGCCACCTGCTCGGCACGGCCGCTACGGAGAAAGGACGCGGCCTGCTCGCCCGCCTTTACCTCGACGGCTTCACCACCGGAAGTCCGGCACTGTATGACGGCGTGGCGCGGATGATGCACGCCTTCGGCGAGACCTGATGAACTGGCTGTTCAATCTTTCGTTCCGCCACAAGATCCCGCTCTGGACGTCGTTCCTGATCAGCGTCTCGATCTTCGTTGTCGGCGCTGCACTGATGACGCGTGCTTATGAGGACATGAAGCGCGCCGTGGTGATCAGCGCCGAGAATCTCGGCCATACGATTGCCAACACGGTGGCGCCGACACTGCTGCACGACGATGTCTGGCGCGCCTTCGAAATCGTGCGCTCGCCGATTCGCGGCGAGTCGGTGAAAACGCCGGTTGAGGTCGATGCCGTGGTGGTTCTCGGGCGGGACCGCAGGATCTTTGTCTCCAGCGATCCCGATACGCTGCCGATGCTGACCGAGGCCGCGACATTGGGCGCCGACTGGCGGCAATTGAGCGAGCAGCTCGGCGCCGTGACCCGGACGCAGTGGCCGATGGTGCTGGAGCCCGACAACTCCAGCTATCTCTACCTGGCCTTGCCCATCACCGACAAGGATGCGCAACTTGGCCACCTGGTTCTGCGCTACGCCAAGTCGGTATTTCATCCATGGTTCTTCGACACGATCCGACACGGCCTGGCGATCGGACTGCTGGTGTTGGCGATACTTATTCCCATCAACTGGTACTGGGGCAGTCGCATGGCGACGCCGCTGGTCGATCTGGCGAAACGCATGGGCATGATGCACGAGAATGCGCCTGAGCCCCTGCCGCCCGATCTGTATCCCTATGATGACGAGCTCGGCCAGCTGTTCCAGGCCTATGACCGGATGGTGCTGACCCTGCGCGACAAGGCTGCGCTGGAAAATGAAATGGTCAAGTCGGAACGCTTGGCCGCGATTGGCCAGCTCACCGCCGGTATCGCCCACGAGATCAACAACCCGCTGGCAGGCCTGATCACGGTGGTCGACACCCTCAAGCTGAGGCGCGATCTCGATCCACGCGCGCTGCGCAGCCTCGAACTGATTGACCGCGGCCTGATGCAGATTCGCGATACGGTTGCGGCGCTGCTGGTACAGACCAGGATCCAGGCGCGGCCGCTGAACCAGCACGATCTGGACGACATTCATACACTGATCCAGCCTCAGGTCAGCAAGCGCCGCATACGACTCGACTGGTCGGCTGCGATGCCGGCGGAGCTGCCGGCGCCGGCCAGTCTGGTGCGCCAGATTCTCATCAACCTGCTGCTCAACGCCGTGCAGGCCGCAGCCGAAGGTGGCCATGTGAGCCTGTGGCTGGGTCGCAAGGACGGCTCGGCGTCATGCCTGTCGATCGTGGTCCGCAATGACGGCGCCCTACTCGGCGAAGAACAGCTTGCCCATCTTTTCGAGCCATTCGTGTCGACCCGTGCCGGCGGGCACGGTCTTGGTCTGTGGGTGACCTACCAGATCGTCACTCAGCTCGACGGCCGCATTGCCGCCGGGAATATCGACGGCGAAGTCGAGTTCGTGGTCACCCTGCCACTTGGAGAAACCTCATGCAGCCCCGTATCGGCCTGATTGAAGACGATCCGATCATCGGCGAGGCGCTTTCCGAACGCCTCGAGTTCGAAGGTTTCGCCTGCGACTGGTATCGTGACGGGAAGGCTGCGCGACGCGGCCTCAGCCAACGCCGGTACAGCGTGGTGGTCAGCGATATCAATCTTCCGGACATCAGCGGCGAGCAGTTGTTCTGCGATGTCGTCGACAGCGGCCAGGGGCGCGCACCCTTCATCTTCATCACCGGATATGGTGCAATTGATCAGGCGGTGCGCCTGCTCAAGCTGGGCGCTCACGACTATGTCACCAAGCCGTTCAACGTCGGCGAGCTCATCGCCAAGATTCGGGATCTGTGCGAGCACCAGCAGCCTGTAGCGGATGCCGCCGCGCGGCTGGGAATTTCGACCGGCATGCGCCATATCGAAGGCCTGCTGCCGCGGCTGGCCGCGAGTCGCAGTGCGGTGCTGATCACGGGCGAATCAGGAGCCGGCAAGGAAGAGGTGGCGCGTGCGCTGCACCGTGCCGGAGATCCGGCTGGCAAAGCCCCTTTCGTCGCAGTGAATTGCGGAGCGATTCCGGAGAACCTGATCGAGTCGGAGCTTTTCGGTCACGAGAAGGGTGCGTTCACCGGCGCCGACCGGGAGCGGCGCGGAGTGTTCGAGCAGGCAGACGGGGGCACGCTGTTCCTCGACGAAATCGGGGAAATGCCGCCGTCGATGCAGGTCAAGCTGCTGCGCGCAATTCAGGACAGGATGGTGACTCCCGTTGGTGGCGCCACTCCGCGCAAGGTGGATATCAGGCTGGTCTGCGCCACCCATCACGACCTGAAAGCCATGGTCGAGCAGGGCGGCTTCCGCGAGGATCTGTATTACCGCATCCACGTCATCCATCTGCATGTGCCGCCGCTGCGCGAAAGGCAGGAAGACATCCTCTGGCTCGCTGCGCGGTTTCTCGACGAGCGAGCAGGCACGGGTAAAACCCGCCACACGTTGAGCCCCGAAGCCGAGCGCGCCTTGACCCGCTATCCATGGCCGGGAAATGTGCGGGAATTGCAGCATTGCCTGGAGCGCGCCAGCGTACTCTCGCTGACGCCCGTGCTGAATCCCGAAAGCCTGTTCGGCTCCAATGGGCCGCACGCGGTTGAAGACGATGTGCTACGCCAACCGCTCAGCGACCACCTGCAGGAATGCGAGCGTGCCTACATTCGCCGCGCGTTGGCGGATTGCGGTGGCCGCATCGCCGACACGGCAGCACTGCTCGGCATCAGTCGCAAGAATCTTTGGGAAAAGATGCGCAAGCTGGAAATGACGGAAGGCTGACGCCTTCTCACAGCTCAAATTCGGCATCGAAGGGCTGGGTACCCTTTATGACCGGCAGCGTCAGCGTGCGGTCCCAGTCGGACCAGCCGCCGTTGTAGACGCGCACGTCGGCATGGCCGAGAGCCTTGAGCTGAAGCCATGTCAGGGTGGAGCGGAAGCCGTCGTGGCAGTATGCGATGACGGTGCCGTCCTTCGGTACGTCCTTATAGATCGCGGCGAGTTCGCTCAAGGACTTCCATTGTTGCGACTGGCCTTCGACGCCCTGCAGGCTGACGATGTTGATCGCCCCGGGGATGTGGCCGCCTTGCACCGAGTGCTGGATGCGCGATCCCTCGTACATGTCGGCCGGGCGGGCATCGATCAGGGTGATCCCGGGATTGCGCTCGGCGAGCACGTGGCGATAGACGTCGGTCCAGCCGACCGTGCGGTCGGCGGCAGGAGCCTTCAGCCTTACCATCCCGGGTGCGCGCCTGGCGCTGGCGGCCTTGGTCAGATCGTTGAAACCGGTCCAGCCGACGGTGCCGCCGTCGAGCAGTTTGACGCGATTCATGTCGAAGCCGTAGAGATCGAGCAGGAACATCACGCGCGACGCCAGTGCCGTGGCCGAATCGTCATAGACGACGATCATGGAGTCGTCGTCGATCCCCCAACGCCGCAGCGTGGTCTGGAAATCCTCGCGCGAAGGAAATCGCATGATCGGCATTTCGTCGTTGGCGCCCAGATCGGCGAAGCGCTGCACCTGGACTGCACCTGGAATGTGGCCGACCGTCGTGTGGCGGTGCGGGTGATAGCGTACTTCCAGGACCACCAGCTTTGGGTCCTTGATCCTGTCGGAGAGCCATTCGGCATCGACCAGAAAGTCGGGCCTGTCGTTGCTCGGAGACGCCAGAGCCGAGCCGATGCAGAGGCCAAGCAACAGCCAGATGCGCAGAAGCCAGGGACGCATCAGAACCAGCTTTCGATTTTGGACTTTGGTGGGATGCCTCCCGCGTGGACCACCTTGTCGTCGATAACGACACCCGGGGTACTCATCACGCCGTACGTCATGATCGCCTTGATGTCCTCGATCTTTTCGAGTTCGATGTCGACGCCCTTGGCTTTGGCGACCTCCTCGATAAGTGCGTAGGTGTGCCTGCAATTGGAGCAGCCGGGACCGAGAACCTTGATGTTTTTCATGATGACTTCCTTCTCGTGGGGATTCAGCAGCAAGCCTTGCCCTCGGCCGTCGGCGTGCAGCACGCTGCGGGAGCAGTCGAGGCGCCGGCATCCGCTGCGGCCGGCCGGGCTTCGTGCCTTTCTTCGGGAATTCTCGCGGCCACATCGAAGCTGGCATCGAGCATCCCACCCGCTTCATCTCGGATGTGACGGGCAATTTCGACGGCCAGTCCGATCTGTTCTTCCGAGATGCCATAGTGGCGCAAGCGCTCCAACTGACACAGACCCTGCTTCGGATGATTGGCGGCAATGTTGGCTGCCAGTGCGACCAGGGCGACGATGGAAGGGTGCAGAGGTGACTTTTCCGGTGACTTCTCCATGGGATCTCCTCAAAGAGCCGCGTTGAAGACGTAGCCGACGATCAGAATGCCGGCCGCAACAACCCCGGCGAACGTCACAATCAGCGGCAGCTTGAGTACTTTGCGCAAAATGACCATCTCGGGCAGCGACAGGGCGATCACCGCCATCATGAAGGCCAGCACGGTGCCGAGTGCAGCACCTTTGCCGATCAATGCCTCGACAATGGGAAGAATGCCGGCGGCGTTGCTGTACATCGGCACACCGATCAGTACGGCTGCCGGCAGGGACCACCAGGGAGCGTCCTTGCCCATGATGGAAGCCATGAAGTCCTGCGGCACATAACCATGAATGCTGGCGCCGACGGCTATGCCGGCCAGGATGTAGGGCCAGACTTTGCCTACGATGCCTTTGACATGTGCAGTCCCTGCGTCGACGCGTTCAGCCCAGCTCATGGCACTGGCTTCGTAGTCGGCGGATTGGGTGGCTTGCATCTCCCGCACCCAGTCCTCCAGGTGCTGCTCCATGCCCAGCCGGCCGATGACGAGGCCTGCAACGATGGCGATCGCGAGTCCGAGAGTCAGGTACAGCGCCGCAACCTTCCAGCCGAACAGACCGAAAAGCAGGGCCAACGCCACCTCGTTCACCATCGGCGCGGAGATCAGAAACGAAAAGGTGACGCCCAGCGGCACGCCGGCGGAGAGAAAGCCGATGAACAAGGGCACCGCCGAGCATGAGCAGAACGGGGTGACGACGCCCAGTGCTGCCGCCAGAACATTGCCAATCCCCAGACGGCGGCCGGAAAGCAATGCGCGGGTCCGCTCTGGAGCGACGAAGGTGTGCACTACACCCATCACAAAGACAATACCGATGAGCAGCAGCAAGACCTTCGGCGTGTCGTAGAAGAAGAAGTGAATGGCTTCACCCAAATGCGTTTCACGGTTCAGGCCGATCGCGGCGACAAGCGTATTGGCGAAGAGGGGCAGGCTGGCGTAGGCGGCGGCCCAGGCAACGAGCCCGAGCCCGAGCCAGTGCCAGGGAGCGCGACGTGTGGGACTGCCGGCGAGCGAGTTCATGGCAATGGTCAGGCCGCGCGACGTTCGGGCCGACTGTGCATGCGCTCAAGGCGCGCCACGTCAGTCGGCAACTCGGCAACCGCTCCTTGTCCGAGCGATTGCAGCAGACCGACCGTCCAGAAGGGAACCGAGGCATCCAGCCGGTAATGCATCCATGTGCCTGCGCGGCGCGCGATCACCAGGCCCGCCTCCTTCAGCGTGGCGAGATGGCGCGAGATCTTCGGCTGCTCTTGACCCAAGGCTGCAGTCAGTTCGCAGACACAGAGTTCGCCCTGATCGGCGAGCAAAGCGAGGATGCGGCGCCGGAGGGGGTCGCCAAAGGCATCGAAGATGAGCTGAGCATTCATGAATGCACTATATATGCCGTGCCATATATATGTCAAC
>DAIOGL010000053.1:0-4647 GCA_036745235.1 Sulfuritalea sp. | reverse complement strand
GCTCGGGCGATATTCAGCCGGCCGGGCCGAAGTTCTCGTCGCAGAACTTGTTGATTTCGTGCTCGATGCGCGGCCCCAGCGCCATGAGCAGGAAGCCGA
This sequence comes from Sulfuritalea sp., assembly GCA_036745235.1. Taxonomy (GTDB): domain Bacteria; phylum Pseudomonadota; class Gammaproteobacteria; order Burkholderiales; family Rhodocyclaceae; genus Sulfuritalea. The sequence continues at coordinate 4,548 of DAIOGL010000053.1, read as the reverse complement.
GCTTGACGTAGATCTCGACTTCCTTCTTGCCCACCTCGATGTGCCCGGTGACGCCCATGCGCTGGAAGCGCAGGGTGTTGCCGTCCCATTCGTGGTCGAGGCCGAATTCCTCGCCGAGTTCCTCGGCAATGCGTTCGGCGCCCTTGCGCGCGCGCTTGAGCGTTACGCCGTGCGCCCGGCAGACTCTGATCTCGCTCATCGGCTTCGCTCCTCCCCTAGGCCTTCTCGTCGCGCAGCTGGCGCCGCAGGATCTTGCCGACGTTGGTCTTCGGCAGTTCGTTGCGGAACGCGATCTGGCGCGGCACCTTGTAGCCGGTGAGGTTGGCGCGGCAATGTTCGAGCAGCGCCGCCTCCGTCAGGTTCGGATCCTTCTTGACCACGTATATCTTTACCGCCTCTCCGGAATTCGGATCGGGCACGCCGACCGCGGCGGATTCCAGCACGCCCGGGTGCATGGCCAGGACATCCTCGATCTCGTTCGGATAGACGTTGAAGCCGGAGACCAGGATCATGTCCTTCTTGCGGTCGACGATCTTGACGTAGCCGCTGCTGTCCATGATGGCCACGTCGCCGGTGCGCAGGAAGCCATCGGCCATGATGACCTTGGCGGTTTCCTCGGGGCGGTTCCAGTAGCCTTTCATCACCTGCGGGCCGCGGATGCACAACTCGCCCGCCTGGCCGAGGGGCAGATCCTTGCCCTCGTCGTCGCGAATGGCGACTTCGGTCGAGGAGATAGGCAGGCCGATGGTGCCGTTGTATTCGATGATGTCGACCGGATTCATGGTGGCGGCGGGCGAGGTTTCGGTCAGGCCGTAGGCTTCGATCAGGGTCGCTCCGGTGATCTCCTTCCAGCGCTCGGCCACGGCGCGCTGCACCGCCATGCCGCCGCCCAGCGTGAGATGGAGCCGGCTCAGGTCGAGCTTGGCGAATTCCGGGTTGTTGAGCATGGCATTGAAAAGGGTGTTCACGCCGGTGATGGTCGAGAATTGATACTTGCCGATCTCCTTGATGAAGCCCGGAATGTCGCGCGGGTTGGTGATCAGGACATTGCTGGCACCGATCTTGAAGAAGGTCAGGCAGTTCGCCGTCAGCGCGAAGATGTGATACAGGGGCAGGGCGGTGATGATGATTTCTTCGTCGCGCAGGAAGGGGGCGATCCAGGCGTGGGCCTGCTGCAGGTTGGCGATGATGTTGCGATGGGTCAGCATCGCGCCCTTGGAGACGCCGGTCGTGCCGCCGGTGTATTGCAGGAAGGCGATATCCTCGTGGCCGACGTCCACCGCCTGCAGGGGGAAGCGGTGGCCCTGGATCATGGCATCGCGCAGTTCGACGGCCTGCGGGATGTTCCACGCCGGCACCATCTTCTTGATGTGCTTGACGACCACATTGACGATCATGCGCTTGGGAAAATCCAGCATGTCGCCGAGCTGGGTGACCAGCACATGCCTGATCGGCGTGCGGGCGACGACATTTTCCAGCACGTGGGCGAAGTTCTCGACGATGACGATCGCCTCGGCGCCGGAATCCTTCAGCTGGTGCTCGAGCTCGCGCTCGGTATATAGCGGGTTGCAGTTCACCACCGTATAGCCTGCACGCAGCGCCCCGTACAGGCAGATCGGGTATTGCAGCAGGTTGGGCATCATCAGCGCGATGCGGGCGCCCTTGGGCAGCTTCAGCACGGACTGGCAATAGGAGCCGAAGTCCGCGGACAGCCGGTCGAGCTCGGCGTAGGTGATCGCCTTGTCCATGTTGATATAGGCCTTGCGCGGCCCATACAGCTTTACGCTCCTGGCGAACAGGTCTCCAATCGAGCGGAACTCATCGACATCGATTTCGGCGGGCACGCCTGCCGGGTAATGCTTGAGCCAGATCTTTTCCACTGGATGTTCCTCCCGAAATTTTTCCTATTGTAATCAGAATGGGAACTGTGACCTGCCCTCGGGCCCGCCCCTTCGTCGGCTCAGCAAAGCCACTTCCGCAGTTGCTCGTACACCTCGGGGCTGTCAAGCAGGTCCAGGTGATGCAAGCCATAACCGACCCACTGTTGCGACTCGGGGATATCGAGGCACAGGCGCGGGTCCGGGTGCTGGCCGAGCGCGCTGCGCACGGGCACCAGTCCGTCGCCCGGCAGCGGCTTGCCCGGGTCGCCCGGCGCCCTGGCGATCGAAGCCGCAATTGCATAGCACTGCACGCCTTCCGGCAGCGGCACGGGAACCCTTTTCTTGCTGTGCGCAAAACGGTCGCCGTGCTGCCAGTCCTCGTCGAGGATGCTGCCGTGGCGAAGATCGGTGATTCCGGCGCTGCGGATCTTTCCCAGGCGGGCCAGCGCCGCCGTGTAGGGGCTGCGCTCGAGGATCGCGGTCAGCCAGTTGCCGCCGCGTTCGAGCGGCGCGCCGTGGTGCGGCGTGCCGAGAAAGACCAGTTGCTGCAGATGCCGCAGCCAGGTCTGCCGGCGCAGCCGGGCGTAGTGGCAGGCGCTGTGCGCGACCAGGCCCCCCATGCTGTGGCCGATGATCACCAACTCCTCCACCGGAACCGGCCAGGCCTGCACCAGGCTTTCCATGAGGTCGGCAAAGGCGCGGCCGTTGGTCGACACATGCCGGCCGCTGTTGTAGTGCAGGTAGAGCGGCGTGAAGCCGGCGGCGGCCGCCAGCGCTTCGCCGTGGTCGTGCCCGTTGCGCCGCCATTTCAGATCGTTCATGCACAGTCCGTGCAGCAGCAGGAGAATCTTGCCGCCCGGGCGGGGAATGCCGGCGGCCAGGCCGGGCCGCGTCAGCGCAAGGGGCTGCCCGTTGCTGCGCAATTGCATCGGAATGGCCAGCGGGTTGTCGCTTGCCGCCAAGTGGTCGCCGATTACGCCGTTGAGCGCCGCGAGCAAGGCTTCGCGCGCGCCCGACGAAGCCTCCGGCTCCTGGTCGAGCAGCGGCGTCAGCTGGGCGAGCAGCGCGTCGATGCCGCTGCCGACCAGGCGCGTCACGCCCTGGATGCTGCGATAGACCAGTCCGGTGATGCCCCGTGTCGGCTCCTGCGTGTGGCGGCCGAGAATGCCCGGGGTCCGCAGGATGTTGTGGTGCATGTTCTCGACCAGGCGGGTCAGACCGATCGTGGCGTCGATCGCGAGGCGGCTGACACCGCGAATGTCGGCAGGGCGGATGGGAGATTTTCGGGTCATGGCTGCCAGGGCGGGCAACGGATTGCGTCCGCCCATCGTTAGAATGCGATGTCTGTCGTCGGTCGATTATCCCATGCGCCACCTGCTGTTTCCGCTGCTGCAACTCATCGCTGTCGTCCTCGTGTGCCTGCCGGCGCGTGCCGAGATCGTCGTCACCGATGCCAGCGGTGTCACCATCCGCCTCGCCGCACCGGCGCGGCGCATCGTCAGCCTGTCGCCGCACATCACCGAGCTGCTGTTCGCCGTGGGCGCCGGCGACCGGCTCGTCGGCAATGTGGATTACGGCGACTATCCGCCGGCCGCGAGGACCCTGCCCAAGGTGGGCGACTATGCCAATCTCGACCTCGAAGGCATCGTCGCCCTCAAGCCCGATCTGGTGATGGGCTGGCAGAGCGGCAATCCGGCGGCCGCGGTGGCCCGCTTGCGGGCCATGGGGCTGAAGGTGCACCTGTCGGAGCCGGGCCGCATCGAAGACATTGCCGGCGAACTGGAACGCGTCGGCCGGCTGGTCGGCACCGAGGCCGCGGCGAAGGCGGCGGCGACCGCATTTCGCGAGCGCCATGCGCAGCTGGTGGCCCGTTACAGCCGGCAGCCTCCGGTCACGGTGTTCTACCAGATATGGAGGCAGCCCCTGATGACGATCAACAGCAAGCAGATCATCAGCGATGCGATACGGCTCTGCGGCGGGCGCAATGTCTTCGCGCAACTGCAAGGCCTGGCCCCGACCGTCAGCGTCGAAGCCGTGATCGCCGCCAATCCGGAGGTCATCGTCGCCAGCGGCATGGGCGAATCGCGCCCCGAATGGCTGGACGACTGGAGGCGCTGGAACACGCTGACGGCGGTGGCCCGGGACAACCTGTACTTCGTTCCGCCGGACCTGATTCAGCGCCACACGCCGCGCATCCTGGACGGCGTCGAGAAGCTCTGCACGCATCTCGAAGCGGCGCGCGGGAAGCGGACGCCCGGCAGAGAACCCGGAAAGGAAGGCAAATGACGCCGCAGCAAGCCGCGCCACGCTTTCACTATGCCTTCGCGATCTCCGGCATCGAGCGCGCCCGCGAGTTCTACGTGCGGCGGCTGGGCTGTGCGGAGGGGCGCAGTACCGACCACTGGATCGACTTCGAGCTTTTCGGCCACCAGCTTTCGGCCCATCTGGGCACGCCCGCCGGGGCCTCGTGTATGGGAATGGTCGACGCACATGCGGTGCCGATTCCGCACTTCGGCGCGATTCTGGAGATCGGGCAGTTCTGGGAATTCGCCGGGCAACTGCGCGCGGCGGGCATCAGCTTCCTCATGGAGCCGGCGCTGCGCTTCGTCGGCAAGCCGGGCGAGCAGGCGACCATGTTCTTTCTCGACCCCGACGGCAATGCGCTCGA
>DAIOGL010000052.1:0-11629 GCA_036745235.1 Sulfuritalea sp. | reverse complement strand
CCGTTGCGGGTCGAGGTGATGAAGTTCGCCGTCGGCTCCGCGCTGCCCTTGCGCAGGCGCTGCTGGATGTTCTCCAGCGAATGGGTGATCTGCCCACGCTCGAGGATCGAGAAGATCGATCGCCCGAGGCCGATCAGGGCGCCGCCGCTCATCGACGTCGGCCCCTGCGCCAGGGTCTTGAACTGCAGCCGCGCGCGGCTGTTGTAGAGCAGGATGCGGCCGTCGAGGTTGCAGACGATCACGCCCATGGCCAGTTCCGACATCAGGGCGGCAAGCCTGTTCTTCTCCTCCTCCACCGTTGCCTTGGCGTTCCGGATCTGCTCCCCGACGTCGGTCAGCAGCTCGTCGCGCTGCTGCGCCAGATGGTTCGCGGCGCGCGCCAGCTCGCGCACCTCGGGCGGTCCTTCGAGGGCAACGCGGAAATTGTGGTTGGCGCCGAGCATCAGGCGCAATGTTTCGGCCATGCGCAACAGGCCATGCACGTATTGCTGGAACAGGCTGCGCAAGAGGATCAGGCCGCCGATGAAACCGAGCAGGGTCATCAGGCCGCCGAGCGGGAGGCGCGGCAGCAGGAATTGGGCAAACGCCTCGCGCTCCGCGTCCTTCGCGTCGGCGAACAGCAGCGCCGCGGTCAGGGCGAAGGGCCCAGTCATCAGCAGCCCCAGCACGCAGGCGGCGAGTATGAAGCGGTACTTTGCCTTCATCCCAGCAAGGACTTGATCTGAGCGACGAGGTCCTTGGTCGAGAACGGTTTGGTGATGTAGGCATCGGCGCCCAGCGCCAGCCCCTTGGCGACCTCGGTCTCGCGACCCTTGGCGGTGAGCATGATGATCTTGACGGCGGTCAGCGCCGGATCGGCGCGCAATGCCTGGCAGACCTCGAAGCCGGATTTCTTCGGCATCATGATGTCGAGCAGGATCAGGTCCGGAGCGAACGCCGAGGCCTGCTGCAGCGCGGCCTCGCCATCGGTGGCCACGGCGACCTGAAAGCCTTCCTTCTTCATCAGGTACTCGAGCGAAATGACGATGTTCGGCTCGTCATCGACGATCAGGATGCGATGGCTCACGAATTTCCTCCCGGCGATTCTTCATGTCCCCGGCCCCCGCCAGGGACGGTATCCCCTTGCGGGATGTCGCCATTATCGCCCGCCTGCCGCGGCAGTGTGAACACAAAGCGCGCACCGGCGCCCGGAGTGCTCTCGACCCACAGCCGGCCGTTGAAATACTCGATGATCTGGCGGCTGATCGGCAAGCCGAGTCCGGTGCCCTGCGGCTTGTCGGTGAGGACGTCGGTGGTGCCCGCACCCTGGTGGAACTTGTCGAAGATCACCTCCCGATCCTGAACCCGGATGCCCGGGCCGTTGTCGTCCACGCTGACGCGCACTTCGCTCGCCGTGCCGCCGGCGCCGACTGTGACGCGGCCGCTGCCGGCCGGAACGAACTTGAGCGCATTCGACAGCAGATTCACCAGCACCTGCATCAGGCGGTCGCGGTCGGCGAGCACGGTGAGCCCCGCCTCGCATCCTTCGAATTCCAGCGTGACATGCTTCTCCGCAAACAGAACCGTCAGCGATTCCGCGGCCTCGTGGATCACCTCCGCCACATCGACGGCGGCCACGGTCCATTCGGCGCGGCCCGATTCGAGCTTGGCCAGGTCGAGTATCTGGTTGATCAGCCGCGACAGGCGCACGGTTTCGCTGACGATGATGCCGACGAAGCGCGTGCGCTGGGCAAGATCGATCTTCGGATCCTCCTGCAGCATTTCGGAAAAGGCCCGGATCGAGGTCAGCGGCGTGCGCAACTCGTGGGTCACGGTGGAAATGAAATCGTCCTTCATGCGGTCCAGTTCCCGCAGGCGGGCGTTGGCCTCGCGCAGTTCGGCCGTGGCGCGCGTGAGTTCCCTGGATTTCTGTTCCAGCTCGCGCGTGTAGGCCCGCACCTGCGACGCTTCGTCGAGGATGTTCATCACCTCGTCGATGCCGAGCGGTTCTTCCTTCACCACCGACGCCACCATCACGCGCGCCGAAGCCGAACCGATCGCGCCTGCCAGGAGGCTCTCGGCGAAGCTGACCAGGCGCGCATCGGCAGGAAGTTCGTTGATGCCCTTCAGGCCGCGTTGCTGCGCGTGGCGCGCAAAGGCCTCCTGCGCGCGCGCGAGGCCGAGAAAGCGCCCTGCCAGCGGCAGCAGGTCGCCGACGCCGGCAGTGCTGTGCCAGCCGGGAACGCTGGCCGCCTCGGCGCCGCCGACGAACAATGTCGCCTGCCGCGCCTCGCGCACATTCGGCACGCGTTGCAGGGAAACGCCGATGTAGGCCCCCAGGTTCGCCAGCAGGCTCCAGACCAGGCAATGGGTGATCTCGTCGAGGCCGGTCAAGCCAAACAGATGCTGGGGACGCAACAGCTCGATGCCGAACAGGCCGTGCGCGATGAAGCCGTCCGGCAGCCACCCGGATTTGGCGAAGGACGGCAGGAGCAGGGTATAGGTCCAGACCACGAAGCCCGCCGCCAGACCCGACAGCGCGCCGTCGCGCGTACCGCCCTTCCAGAACAGGCCGCCGATCACGGCCGGGGCGAACTGCGCCACCGCGGCGAAGGAAATCAGGCCGATCGACACCAGCGCGTAGGCCTCGCCGGCGACGCGGAAATACAGATAGCCAAGGCCGAGAATCACGGCGATGGCCCAGCGCCGGATTTCCAGCAGCAGGCCGGAAAGGTCTTCGCGCGCGGCGAGTCCCAGCACCGGCAGGCGCAACAGCAGGGGCATCACCAGATCGTTGCAAACCATGGTCGACAGCGCGATGGTCTCGACGATGACCATGCCGGTGGCCGCCGACAAGCCGCCGATATAGACGAACAGCGTCAGCGCCTCCTGCTGATGCGCCATCGGCAGGGTCAGCACGAAGGTGTCGGCATCGACGATGCCGCGCGGGAAATGCAGCATGCCCGCCAGCGCCACGGGCAGGACGAACAGGTTGATCAGGAACAGGTAGAGCGGAAACATCCATACCGCGCGCCGCAAATGGCTTGCGTCGACGTTCTCCACCACCGCGATCTGGAACTGGCGCGGCAGCAGCAGCGAGGCGAACATGGAGAGGAATATCAGAGTGCCCCAGGTGCCGTAGGCGGCCGGAGAGTCGGCGGTGGTGAGACGGCGCGCCACTTCCGGCACGGCGGCAGCCTGCGCGAAGATGTCGCCGACGCCGTCGTGTACGCCCCAGACGACGAAGGCGCCCACCGCCAGAAATGCGACCAGCTTGACCACGGACTCGACGGCAATCGCCGCCACCATGCCTTCGTGGCGCTCGGTTGCATCGAGATGGCGCGTGCCGAACAGGATGGTGAAGGCGGCCAGGATCATCGCCACGTAGAGTGCGCTGTCGTAAAACAGCGGCACGGCGCCGGCCGTGGCCGGCATGATGATCTCGGGATAGCTGGCGAGAATCGCAAAGCTGTTGGAGACTGCCTTGAGCTGCAGGGCGATATAGGGAATCACGCCGACCACCGCGATCACCGTTACCAGGCCGCCGAGCAACTGGCTCTTGCCATAGCGCGAGGCGACGAAGTCGGCGATCGAGGTGATGCGATTGGTCTTGGCGACCCGGATCATCTTGTGCAGGATGAACCCGGCCAGGGCGAACAGCAGGGTCGGGCCGAGATAGATCGGCAGGAAGCCGATGCCGCTGGCTGCCGCGCGACCGACGCTGCCGTAGAAGGTCCAGGTCGTGCAGTAGACGCCAAGCGAAAGCGCATACACCGCCGGATTGGCGATCAGCGAGCGTCCGGCATCCGCACGCCGGTCCGCATACCAGGCGATGGCGAACAGAATGCCCAGATACAGGAACGAGGCGAGGACGATTACCCAGCCTTGCAGCATCTCAGGACTCTCGCAGAAATGCCGGCGGGCGGGGTGCAGCAGACTTGTTCATGAGTTCTCAGTCGCTCCGGCTTTCCACCACCCAGGCCATTTGCGCAATCAGTGCCAGCCACGACCCCATGAGCCAGGCATACAGCGGCGGCATCCCGAAGAAATCACCGCTGCGATTGAACACCGAGAGCAAGGGATAGTTGAAAAAGAAACAGCCGAGGAGAAACAGAAAGGCCAGACGCTGTGCTGTGAGTCGGGAGCGAATCATGGTGTCACCTCCGCATCAAAAAGAAAAAAGCGCCCGTCTCGCGAGGGGCGCCTTTTCTTCGGTCATGGCAACGCTCAGGCGTTTTGCTTGAGCTGATCCAGAATCCCCGGATTTTGGTTTCGGCCGCGCTACGCGCTTAACCTGGCCCATGGCCAGGTTAGCCTACGCCGAAATCCGGCTGGACAGATCAAGCATTCTGCTTGAGCTGATCCAGAATCCCCGGATTTTCCAGCGTCGACACGTCCTGGGTGATGTCCTCGCCCTTGGCCAGGCTGCGCAGCAGGCGCCGCATGATCTTGCCGGAACGCGTCTTCGGCAGGTTCTCGCCGAAACGGATGTCCTTCGGCTTGGCGATCGGGCCGATTTCCTTGCCGACCCAGTTGCGCAAGTCGTTGGCGATCTTCTTGGCTTCCTCCGCCGTGGGCCGCGACTGCTTGAGCACGACGAAGGCGCAGATGGCCTCGCCGGTCAGGTCGTCCGGACGGCCCACCACGGCGGCTTCCGCCACCAGCGGGTTGGAGACCAGCGCCGACTCGATTTCCATGGTGCCCATGCGGTGGCCGGAAACGTTGAGCACGTCGTCGATGCGGCCCATGATGGTGAAGTAACCGGTCTTGGCATCGCGCATCGCGCCGTCGCCGGCCAGGTACAGATTGCCGCCGAAGTCCACCGGGAAGTAGGACTTCTTGTAGCGCTCCGGATCGCCATAAATGGTGCGGATCATGCCAGGCCACGGCTTCTTGACCACGAGGAAGCCGCCCTTGCCCCATTCGACGTCATTGCCGGTCTCGTCGACGATGGCGGCCTTGATGCCGGGGAAAGGCAGGGTGCAGGAACCCGGCACCAGCGGCGTGACGCCCGGCAGCGGAGTGATCATGTGGCCGCCGGTTTCGGTCTGCCAGAAGGTGTCCACGATCGGGCAGCGCGCGCCGCCGACGTTGTTGTAGTACCACATCCAGGCTTCCGGATTGATCGGCTCGCCGACCGAGCCGAGGATGCGCAGGGAGGACAGATCGTAGTTCTTCGGATGCGTCGTCGGCGTGTTTTCGCCGGCCTTGATCAGCGAGCGGATGGCGGTCGGCGCGGTATAGAAAATGCTGACCTTGTGGGTCTGGATGGTCTTCCAGAAACGCCCGGCATCCGGGTAGGTCGGCACGCCTTCGAACACGATCTCGGTGGCGCCGCAGGCCAGCGGGCCGTAGGTGATGTAGGTGTGGCCGGTAACCCAGCCGATATCGGCGGTGCACCAGAAGATGTCGTCCGGCTTGATGTCAAAGGTCCACTTCATGGTCACGATGGCATGCAGCAGGTAGCCGCCGGAACTGTGCTGGACGCCCTTCGGCTTGCCGGTCGAGCCCGAGGTGTAGAGCAGGAACAGCGGATGCTCGGCGCTCACCCACTCGGGTTCGCAGACGTCCGACTGGCCGGCGGTGGCGTCGTCCCACCAGATGTCGCGGCCGGCAACCATGTTGCAGGGACCGCCGGTGCGCTTGTAGACGATGACCTTCTTGATCGACTCGCAGCCGCCCATGGCGATGCCGTCATCGACGGCCGGCTTCAGCGGAATGTTCTTGCCGCCGCGGCACTGCTCGTCGGCGGTGATGACCGCGACCGCGCCGGCATCCTGGATGCGCTCCTGCACGCTCTTGGCGGAGAAGCCGCCGAACACCACGGAATGGATCGCGCCGATGCGCGCGCAAGCCTGCATGGCGACAACGCCTTCGACCGACATCGGCATGTAGATCAGGACGCGATCGCCCTTCTTGATTCCCTGTGCGCGCAGCGCATTGGCGAACCTGGAGACGCGGGACAGGAGGTCCTTGTAGGTAACCTTGTTGGCCTGGCCGCCGTCGGCTTCAAAAATGATCGCGACCTTGTCGCCCAGACCGGCCTCGATGTTGCGATCGAGGCAGTTGTATGAAACGTTCAGCGTGCCGTCGGCAAACCACTGATAGAAAGGCGCCTTGGAGTCGTCGAGCGACTTGGTGAAGGGGGTCTTCCAGGTGATATGTTCCCTGGCCAGACGCGCCCAGTAGCCGGCGTAATCCTGGTCGGCTTCCTTGCACAGCGCCTCGTAAGCCGCCATCCCGGAAATGGTGGCCTTCTTGACCACAGCGTCTGCCGGGGGAAATACCCGAGTTTCCGTGACATTTGATTCGATGCTGGACATTGACACCACTCCTCTCGCATGAAACCGGATGAAATCCGGATGAACAGAACTTCCGCCGAATGACCAGACCTTCAGCCGGGCGGACAAGGTTTGCGCTTCCGACGGGAAAACCGCTGCTGCCGACCGGCAGTATTCTTTTCCCCTGTTTTTGCAGCATATTAAAGCCAAAGAGCCTTACATGCCACTTACGCTGCCGTCGCCGATGATTCGCCGCCGCGTGGGGTAATATTGCTGCCCCGCACCACCAACGGCACCCCCCCATGAACCAAATCACCAAGCCAATGGAGTTTTTCATATTCTGGAGCCGCTGGCTGCAGGCGCCGCTGTATCTGGGACTGATCATCGCCCAGGCTGTCTATGTCTATCAGTTCATGCACGAACTGGCGCTCCTGGTGACCAAGGCCGGCAGCCTCAGCGAAAACGAGGTCATGCTCATCGTGTTGGGGCTGATCGACGTGGTGATGATCGCCAACCTGCTCATCATGGTGATCATCGGCGGCTACGAGACTTTCGTTTCGCGACTCGACCTCGAGGGTCATCCCGACCAGCCGGAATGGCTCTCCCACGTCAATGCCGGCGTGCTCAAGGTGAAACTGGCGGTGGCCCTGATCAGCATCTCGTCCATCCACCTGCTGCGCACCTTCATCAACGCCGGGCACACGGAAGACCGGGTCATCATCGCGCAGATCGCCATACACGTCTCTTTCCTGTTCTCGGCGATCGCCATCGCCTACACCGACAAGATCATGATGCAGACCCTGTCTGTCGGAAAACACTGAGCCCACACCACGGAGCCGCCATGACCACCATCCGCCAGGAAGATTTCATCCAGTCCGTCGCCGACGCCTTCCAGTTCATCAGCTACTACCATCCGCTCGACTACATCCAGGCGCTGGGCAAGGCCTGGGAGCGCGAAGAGTCGCCGGCGGCGAAGGACGCCATCGCGCAGATCCTGACCAACAGCCGCATGTCGGCAGAAGGCCACCGCCCGATCTGCCAGGACACCGGCATCGCGCTGGTGTTCCTCAAGGTCGGCATGCAGGTGCAGTGGGATGCCACGCTCTCGGTGCAGGAGATGGTCAATGAAGGCGTGCGCCGCGCCTATACCAACGCCGACAATCCGCTGCGCGCCTCGGTGCTGGCCGACCCCGCCGGCGCGCGCAAGAACACGAAAGACAACACCCCGGCCGTGGTGCATTACGAAATCGTCCCCGGCAGCCACCTCGAAGTCATCTGCGCTGCCAAGGGCGGCGGCTCGGAGGCGAAAGCCAAGTTCGCCATGCTCAATCCTTCCGACGACCTGGTCGAGTGGATACTGAAAACCGTACCGACCATGGGCGCCGGCTGGTGCCCGCCCGGCATCCTCGGCGTCGGCATCGGCGGCACGCCGGAAAAGGCCATGCTGCTGGCCAAGGAATCGATCATGGCGCCGGTGGACATCCATGAGCTGAAGGCGCGCGGCGCGACGACTCCGGTCGAAAAGCTGCGTCTCGAACTCTACGAGAAGGTCAATGCACTGGGCATCGGCGCCCAGGGCCTGGGCGGCCTGACCACGGTGCTCGACGTCAAGGTCCTCGACTACCCGACCCACGCCGCCAATCTGCCCGTGGCGCTCATCCCCAACTGCGCGGCGACGCGCCACATCCATTTCGAACTCGACGGTTCCGGCCCGGCGACGCTGCAGCCGCCCAGCCTCGAAGACTGGCCCAAGGTGACCTGGCAGGCCGATGCCGCCACGGCCACGCGCGTCGAACTCGGCAGCCTGACCAAGGCGCAGGTCGCGGCCTGGATGCCCGGCCAGAAGCTGCTGCTCAACGGCAAGATGCTCACCGGCCGCGACGCCGCCCACAAGCGCATCGCCGACATGCTGGCGAAAGGTGAAAAGCTCCCGGTTGATTTCACCAACCGCGTCATCTATTACGTCGGTCCGGTCGATCCGGTAGGGAATGAAGTAATGGGCCCGGCCGGCCCCACCACGGCGACGCGGATGGACAAATTCACCCGCATGATGCTCGAGCAGACCGGCCTGATCTCGATGATCGGCAAAGCCGAGCGCGGCCCCGCCGCGATCGAGGCGATCAAGGACAACCAGTCGGCCTACCTGATGGCCGTCGGCGGCGCCGCCTACCTGGTCGCCAAGGCGATCAAGTCGGCCAAGGTCGTCGGCTTCGCCGATCTCGGCATGGAAGCCATCTACGAGTTCGAGGTGAAGGACATGCCCGTCACCGTCGCTGTCGATTCGCTGGGCACTTCGGTGCACATCACCGGGCCGAAGGAATGGCAGGCGAAGATCGGCAGGATTCCGGTCAAGGTCGTTTGATCTTCCAAGATCAGGACAAGACGCGAACCTGTCTTCGGCCCCTGGAATTCCGCGGACCGGAAGAAGGCCAGAACTTGCGCCTGCCGATACCGCCGGAGGTCAGGCCGGCGTCAGATTGAGCGCCTTGCGAATCTCGACGGCAAATTTTGCCGCTTCTTCCTGATCCGGAATTTCATCGGCAAGCGCTCGCGCTAGTGCGCGCAAATCGGTCGCCCGCTCAAAATGGTCCGCACAGATGATCTCGGCCATGGGACCAACATATCTCATCAAGATTTTTTGCGCGGTGGCCCGCACCTCTGCGGTAATCACATTCGACGCGGAAGCCCCCGGTGCCATGGAGGACTCCGCGGCTTTTGGCGCTGCATTTTCAAGATGGTCAAGAATGGCCTGGGTGGACAAATCGTGGTTCTCGGACGATGCGACATAGCCGTCATCGAATCGAAGCCTGGCATTTCTTATTTGAGTCAATGCCGCCAGCGCATGGAGTCCCCGCCGATTGCGGTGCATGAGCGAAACAATGTTGCCGCTGTCCAGATGCACCTGCACCATGAGATTTTCATCGCTTGCCAGGAACAAAGTACCTGTCTTGCGTTGGCTGCAAAGCTGCCTGATGTGTTCAACGATTCTTGAAAACGACGTCCACTCCGCCTGTGTCATCTCGCATCCCCCAGATTATTTTCTAATCGGTTGCGGCAATTCGCCGCAACTCTTTATGTGCCTCTTCACATTTCTTGGACTGCCGCGCTATGCAGTCTGGCATTCGGCCAGAACACAGCGCTTCTCGCTGAATCACAAAGAGCTTCCACCCCGTTCAAAGTCGGCAGCTTGCCCCCGTGTCGGCGCCGGACACCGAACAAGCCGTATCACGCGACAGGAATCAGGGCGAATCCAAGCCCGCAATTCATCTCGTCCCGTCTGCCGCGATCGCCTCGTGAATGACGACGCCCCTTTCAAGTCGCTGGCGGCCCTCGGTCTCATGCACGACGAACCTCTCCCCCGATCAACTCCATGATTCACTTCTGCATCCGCATATACCATGACTTCGTGTCACTTGCAGCCACCCGGATTCCAATGCTGCACTCCATCTTCTGACCGCAGTTGTGCTTGCTGCCTGCCTCGAGCCTTTTGACGCAGAAGATATCGATCGGCGCGACTGGCCGCCCTGAGCATTTCGCCCGTCACTGCATGCCCGCCAGCACTCGGACGCACCTCGAAGCCGACGACAAACTGATGGAGTTCTGATCATCAGTGAGTCCAGCATATAACGCTTTCAATATTTCCACAACGTGATAGTATCGGATCGCCACTGATGATACGAAATGTATCATTAACCAATTAAATGTGGCAATAAAACAGAGGGAAGATCAAGAGGCTGAGCCAACAGTCCTCGGCCGAACGCATGGCCGGTGATCCCTGGCGGGTGATGTCTTCTGCCCCGATAGCGAGCATTGCCAATCTGATGAAACGAATCTGGGGCACGCCGGAAAGCTTTCCTTACTCCAGCACGCCCATAAATCCGACATATTTGAATGGGAGGAGCAATTATGACTAAAGCATCTGAATCAAAAATTAGGGGTTTCGGCATCCGCTTCAAGCTGTTTTTTCTTTTTTCGATACTGATCGTCGCCTTTGCCGCTCAGGCCTTTTATCTGATCGTTCAATTGAACAAGATCACCGACAAGTTCGGACAGCAGGGAACCGTAATCATCAAGGAATTGGCAGAAAACGCCATCATGGCGACTGCGCAGTCCGTCGCAAAACAGACGCAGCTGTATCTGGAAGCCCATCCGGAACTTGCAAAGCAGCAGTTCATGGATAACCAGCGATTCAAGGATATAGCCATCCAGAAGGTCGGGAAAAATGGCTATACCGCACTTTACGAACGCGGAAGTGACGGCAAATGGCGCACGTGGGTGCACACCAATCCGAATATCACCGCACACAAGCTGGACGACATGGCAAAACTGGAAAAGCCATTGGGAGCCAGCTTTCCCGGATTCTGGAAGGTATTGACAGACGTAAACAACGATCGCCCTTCGAAGGGGTACTACAAATGGCAGGAAAAGGACGGCACATTCAAGGACAAGTACATGGCTTGCGTAAATGTCCCCGGAACGGAGTTCTTCATCGCCAGTACCACTTACATCGACGAGTTCACTGAGCCGATGACCCGCCTGGAGCGTGAGAGCAGGGCGACCGCAAAGGACGAAAGCGTGCGCAATGCGATCCTGATGTCCGTCATCATTATTGTGATCGCCATTGTCGTGTTCATTTTCGGTGGTCGATTGACGGCGAATATCAGGTATCTCTCGGAGATGACCGATAGAATCAGCCTCGGCGAGCTGGACGCTGCGATTGAAGTTCGCTCAAAGGATGAGCTTGCGGTCCTGGCCGAGTCCATTTCCAGGCTTCAGCAAAGCGTAAAGCTTTCCATTCAGCGACTGAGGAAATGACCGACACCCGCCTCTCTTTGCCGGGCGAAAAGTCCGGGAGGATTGGCGGTTTTTTGTGGGAGCGTGCCACGAGATCTGTGTGTAAGATGGCAGTAGCTTCTTCATGACGCCGCCGTCCGCGGGGACTTCTCGATGATCCCCCGCGGTCGGCGCGATGAATCGATGACGCGACATCCAGAGTTGCTGCACATCTGGAGTCAGGCAGTATCGGCGACGCCGGACGGCGTCGGTGCGTTCACCCGCGCTCAAAGCCGATCATCTGGACGTATTTGTTCGCATTGGAATTGACCGGCCAATTGACCTTCACTGCTCACATTCTGTTGGCCCTGCCGATGACTGCAGCCGCGCCGCGCGACGACGCCGTCTCGCCGGCGCCGACTTCCCCATCATGATCGGTGTCTTCGATTCCGGCCTCGGCGGTCTCTCGGTGCTGTCGGCGCTGGTCGACGCCCTGCCGCAGGCCGACTTCACCTACTACGCCGACACTGCGCATGTGCCCTACGGCAACAAGAGCGAAGAGCAGATCCAGTGTCGCGTGCTCGCCATCGGTGAAG
>DAIOGL010000051.1:0-11760 GCA_036745235.1 Sulfuritalea sp. | reverse complement strand
TGCCGACGCCCGGCCCCTCGGCGGGATCGAGCGCATCCAGGTCGATGCTGATGCCGTAGCCTTGCGTGTGTGCGCGGACGCGGCGCAAGGCCTCGGCAAACACCTCCGACAAGCCGCGACGCCGAACCTCGTGCATGAAATAGACGCGCACCCCGAGTTGCCGCAACAGTGCGGCCTCGTCCGACTCGAAGCTGCGCACCCCGATCAGGCAGACATCCTCGGGCAGGAGCTTCGGACCATCGCCGGCCACGCCGGTCAGGCGCGCATCGCCGTGGCCGAGCAGGCTGGCCAGCGGCATGCCGTGGATATGATGGGTCTGGCTGGTGGCGACGGTGTGGCTGTCCATGTGGGCGTCGATCCAGATCAGGCCGAGCCGCGCCGGCGCGCCGAGCGCGCGCTTGACGCCCGACCAGGTGCCGATCGCACAGGAATGGTCGCCGCCGATCACCAGCGGGAAGTCGCCCTGCGCCAGGTGCCGGCCGACACTGTCGGCCAGCCGCGCGGCAACCCCCTGCACGACCTCGATCGGATCGTCTGGAACGGGTTGCGCCGCGCGCACCGGCTCGTCCCAGTGCAGGCCGTCGTCCACCGCTTCGAGGTCGGACAGGAAGCGCAGCGCGCGCACCACTTCCGATCCGTCCTGACACGCCGGATCGCCGGCCCCGTAGCCGCTGGCGACGCCTATCACCGCTATCCTGCATGCAGCCAATTTCCTTACCTCCGTGGCGGCCAATCTGTAGTCTAATGTGGCGCCGCTTTGCCCACGTACCATGGCCCTCAAATCAACAATCTTCAAGGTCGAGCTGCAGATAGCCGACCTCGACCGGAATTACTACCAGACCCATGCGCTGACCGTCGCCCGGCATCCGTCGGAAACCGACGAGCGCATGATGGCACGGGTGCTGGCATTCGCGCTGTATGCCGATCCGGCCCTGAGCTTCGGCAAGGGGCTGTCGTCGGAAGACGAGCCCGATCTGTGGCGCAAGGACCTGACCGGCGCGATCGAGCTCTGGATCGAGGTCGGCCTGCCCGACGAAAGGCGCATCCGGCGCGCCTGCGGCCGTGCCCGCCAGGTCGTGGTGGTGACCTACGGCGGCCGCGTCGCCGACATGTGGTGGCAGCAGAACAAGGCGGCCCTGCAGAAGCAGGACAATCTCACCATCATCAATCTGGCAGCGGCGGAATCGCAGGCGCTGGCGGCCCTGGCCGAGCGCGGCATGCAGATGCAGTGCACGCTGCAGGAAGCTGAGCTCTGGCTGATCGTCGACGGCGAGAGTACGCGCATCGCGCCGGAAATCAGGCTGGCGCCGCCGGTCCGCGTCCGCTAGGGCTGATCAGCCGGACCGGCGCGGCCCACGGCTCGCAGCGCGGCCTCGATGCCGCCCTGCTCCAGTTGCAGCGGCACCGACAGCATC
This sequence comes from Sulfuritalea sp., assembly GCA_036745235.1. Taxonomy (GTDB): domain Bacteria; phylum Pseudomonadota; class Gammaproteobacteria; order Burkholderiales; family Rhodocyclaceae; genus Sulfuritalea. The sequence goes on along the minus strand of DAIOGL010000051.1, from coordinate 10,345 downwards.
AGGTTGAACGGCAGCCCGAAATTTTCCACGGCCCAGCCTGCCGCATCGCGGTAGCAGCCATCCGCGCCGGGGCCCGCAGCCTGCAGGCGATGGCGCAGGGGCGTGAGCGTCTCGGCGTAGCCGATCACCCGCTTGCCGAGCGCGAGGGCGTAGCCGATCTCGACGCAGGTTCCGGAATCCGGCTCCGAACCGCGAAACGGATTGAGGTTGGCCAGCACCGCATCGGCCTCCCCGATCAGCCGCAGATTGTTGCGATAGATGTCGCCTGCATCGGTTCGCGTTCCATCGAGGGGAATCAGGGCCTGATGGCCCTCGCGGCGGCAAAGCGCGGCGACCCGCCCGGCCCATTCCAGAACATCCGGACGAAACAGGTCCGGACCGGCAAGGTACAGCTTCATTGGTGCGTTCCGCCGCAACGAATGCCGCGCCCGCGAGGCCTCAATCCGGCTCTTCCTGGCCGAGCATCAGCAGTTCGTAGATCAGCTTGGGCGTGCCCGGCAGCTGCGCCGCATCGACCGCCGTGAGGCCGTCCACGCGCGCGATCTCGATGTCGGCGCCAACCGCCAGCAGCAGTTCGACCGGCGCGGCATGGCCGCTGAGTATGGCCGTGATCAACGGCGTGTTGCCGTCCTCGTCCTGGGCATCGATCTGACAGCCGGCGCTGACCAGGGTCGCCGCGATGCTCTCGTGGCCGCCGGCCGCCGCTGCGTGCAGGGGCCTTTCCTTCCTCGGTCCCAGCACTTCGACGTTGGTTCCGGCCTCGCACATCACGCGAACCGCTGCAACGCAGCCAAGCTTGGCGGCAACGTAAAGCGGCGGGCCGTCGCGCGCCAGCATCGCCTCGGTGAGGCTGATATTCACCCAGTCGGCGGGTGTGAGTTCAGGTGTCGGCATGGATCAACCCAGAGCTCCGGCCAGAAAGGCGAGCGTGCGGCTCCAGGCCTTGTTGGCACAGGCGGCATCGTAGACCTCGCCGCGCCGCTCGTTGAAGAAGGCATGGTCGGCTTCGTAGCGATACAGGTCCGGCGTCGCGCCCCTGGCGCGCATCGCGGCTTCGAGCGCGTCGACCGCCGCCGGCGTGCACCAGTCGTCCTTGCTGGCGAAATGCCCCTGGAAGGGAATCCGGATGTCGGCGGGATCGGCGAATTCCTTCGGCGGAATGCCATAGAAGCACACGGCGGCGGCGACATTCGGCACATGCACGGCCGCGGCGATGGCCAGCGCGCCGCCCATGCAGAAGCCCATCGCGGCGACCTTGCCGCTGTCGCCGCCCATCGCGCGCAGATGATCGACGGCGCCGCGGATGTCCTGATGCGTGGCGCCGGGAAAATCGAGGCCGTTCATCAGGTGGTTGGCCTCGTCGGGCTCCTGCGTGACGCGGCCCTTGAACAGGTCCGGGGCCAGGGCGTTGTATCCGGCGCGGGCGAAGCGATCTGCAACGCCGCAGATCTGGTCGTTGAGCCCCCACCATTCCTGGATCACCACCACGCCCGGGCGGCCCTGCCCCGCGCTCGCCAGATAGCCGCGACAGGCGCTGCCGTCGGGCCGCTTGAAATCGATCATTTGTCCCATGCCTGCTTCCTTGCGCATTGCCGAAACGCAAATGTACCGGAATTCCGCGGCCATCGACGAGCGGGAGCCCTCTCGTATAATGAGATTCTTTGCCTTCCCCGACCCGCCCGTGAATCCCGATCTCTCCCGCCTGCAGCCCTATCCGTTCGAAAAGCTGCGCCAGCTGTTTGCCGGCGTGTCGCCGGAGCCGACTCTCGGCGAGATCAAGCTGTCGATCGGCGAGCCGCAGCACGCGACGCCGCCGTTCATCCAGCGTGCCCTGGCCGACAACCTCGCCGGGCTCGCCAACTACCCGACCACGCAGGGCTCGGATGCCCTGCGCCAGGCGATCGCCGGCTGGGTGGCGCGCCGCTATGCCGTGCCGGCGCCGGACGCGGCGACACAGGTGATCCCGGTCAATGGTTCGCGTGAAGCGCTGTTCGCCTTCGCCCAGACGGTCGTCGACCGCAGCGGTGGCCGTGCCAGGGTGGTCTGCCCCAATCCCTTCTACCAGATCTATGAGGGCGCCGCCCTGCTGGCCGGCGCGCAGCCGGTCTATCTCAACACCACGCCCCACAACCATTTCGAAATGGATTGGGCGGAGCTTCCGGAAAGCACGTGGCGCGACGTGCAGCTGGTGTATGTCTGTTCGCCCGCCAACCCGACCGGCAAGGTCATGAGCCTGGCCTCGTGGAAGACCCTGTTCGAGCTTTCCGACCGCCACGGCTTCGTCATCGCCTCCGACGAGTGCTACTCGGAGATCTATTTCGATGAAGCCAAGCCGCCGCTGGGCGGACTGACGGCCGCCGCACAACTGGGACGCGGCGATTTCCGCAACCTGGTGACCTTTTCCAGCCTGTCCAAGCGCTCCAACGTGCCGGGGTTGCGCTCGGGTTTCGTCGCCGGCGATGCGGCGATCCTGAAGAAATTCCTGCTCTACCGCACCTACCATGGCAGCGCCATGAATCCGGCGGTGCAGGCGGCGAGCATTGCCGCGTGGAACGATGAGGCACACGTCCGCGACAACCGCCGCATGTACGCCGAGAAGTTCCATGAAGTGACGCCGATGGTCGCCCGCCACCTCGATTGCCGGATGCCGGATGCCGGCTTCTATCTCTGGGCCAGGACGCCGATCGCCGACACCGCCTTCGCCCGCGAGCTGCTGCGGCAGAAGAATGTCGTGGTCCTGCCCGGCAGCTATCTCGCGCGCGAATCCGGCGGCGTCAACCCCGGCGCCGACTTCATCCGCATCGCCCTTGTCGCGCCGCACGAGGAATGCCTCGAGGCAGCGCGCCGCATCAACGATTTCTGTCTATCTCTCTGAAAGAATCAACCATGAACGAACTCCAGCAGATCATCGAACAGGCGTGGGAAGACCGCGCGAACCTGAGTCCCGGAGCGGCTCCGGCGCGTATCGGCGATGCCGTCGCGCATGTACTGGGCGAACTCGATTCCGGCGCGCTGCGCGTCGCGGAAAAAATCGACGGCCAGTGGACCACGCATCAGTGGATCAAGAAGGCCGTGCTGCTGTCCTTCCGCCTCGAGGACAACGCGCTGATGCACGCCGGCCCGATGCGCTACTTCGACAAGGTGCCGAACAAGTTCGCCCACTACGCCGCCCACGACTTCCAGACCGGCGGGTTCCGCGTGGTGCCGCCGGCCGTGGCCCGCCGCGGCAGCTTCATCGGCAAGAACGTGGTGCTGATGCCCAGCTTCGTGAACATCGGCGCCTACGTCGACGAGGGCACGATGGTCGATGCCTGGGCCACGGTGGGCTCCTGCGCGCAGATCGGCAAGAACGTGCACCTTTCCGGCGGCGTCGGCATCGGCGGCGTGCTGGAACCCCTGCAGGCCAACCCGACCATCATCGGCGACAACTGTTTCGTCGGCGCGCGCTCCGAAGTCGTGGAAGGGGTGATCGTCGAAGACAACTGCGTGATCTCGATGGGCGTGTATATCGGCCAGAGCACCAAGATCTATGATCGCGCCACCGGCGAAGTGATCTACGGCCGCATTCCGGAAGGCTCGGTGGTGGTCAGCGGCAATCTCCCCTCGGCGGACGGCAAATACAGCCTCTACTGCGCCGTCATCGTCAAGCGGGTGGATGCGCAGACGCGGGCCAAGACCGGCATCAACGAACTGCTTCGCGACTAAACGCGCAGGGAGACAACGCCATGGGCACTATGCAGAGACTGTTTCAATTGATGTCCGACAAGAAGGCCTCGGACCTTTTTCTCTCGGTCGGCGCCCCGATCACCATCAAGCTGCTGGGCAATTCGATGCCGATCAATCCGGCCGTCCTCGATGTAGCGACTATACGAAGCCTGCTCGGCGAAGTCCTCAGCCCGGAGCAGATGGAGGAGTTCGATCGCGAGAAGGAATTGCAGACCCGCGTCGTCTCGCCGGACGTCGGTGTCTTTCGTCTCTCCTGCTTTTATCAGCGCGGCACGCCGGCCCTGGTGGCGCGCTACATTCCGGTGGACATTCCCAGGTTCGACGACCTCGGCCTGCCTCCGATCCTGAAAGACGTGATCATGGAGAAGCGCGGGCTGATCCTGATGGTCGGCGCCACCGGCTCCGGCAAGTCGACCACGCTGACCTCGATGATCGACCACCGCAACGAGAACGCCTCGGGGCACATCCTGACCCTCGAAGACCCGCTCGAATTCCTGTTCAAGAACAAGAAGTCCATCGTCAATCAGCGCGAAGTCGGCACCGACACCAAGGCCTATCAGATCGCGCTGAAGAACGCGCTGCGCCAGGCGCCGGACGTGATCTTCATCGGCGAAATTCGCGACAAGGACACCATGAGCCAGGCCATCGCCTACGCCCAGTCCGGCCACCTGTGCATGGCGACGCTGCACGCCAACAACAGCTACCACGCGATGAGCCGCATCATCAGCTTCTATCCCCTGGAAAACCGCCCGTCGCTGCTGGCCGACCTCGCCGTGACGCTGAAGTGCGTGGTTTCCCAGCGCCTGGTGAGGACGCCGAGCGGCGGCCGCATCGCCGCCGTGGAAATCCTGCTCAACTCGCGCCACATCGCCGAGCTGATCGAAAAGGGCGACCTCAACGAGATCAAGGACGCCATGGAAAACAGCATGGTGCCGGGCAGCCAGACCTTCGAGCAGGCCCTGTTCCATCTCTACAAGAGCGGCGCCATTTCGCTCGAAGAGGCGCTCGCCAATGCCGATTCCGCCAACAACCTGCAGCAGGTGATCAACAATGCCGCAGCAGGGGCCGGGGAATCCGCAGCGCCGGCGGCGCAAGCGCCGGAGAACGTCGCCAAGGGTGGCGCACCCGACTACACGAAATCGGTCGCACCCGGCTCCTTCAGCGACTTCAAGCTGAACATGGACGCCTGATGCCGGTGCTGCAGAAAGCGCGGGCGCTGATCGCCCGCCCTTCGGTCACCCCGAAGGATGCCGGCTGCCTCGACCTGATCGCCTCCTGGCTGACGCCGCTGGGCTTTCGCATCGAACGCATCGATGCCGGCGGCGTCTCGAATCTCTGGGCGCGGCGCGGCACAGGCGGAAAGCTGATCTGTTTCGCCGGCCACACCGACGTGGTGCCGACCGGCCCGCTCGAGCAATGGACCTCGCCGCCCTTCGAACCGACCGTGCGCGACGGCCATCTTTACGGTCGCGGCGCGGCCGACATGAAGAGTTCGATCGCCGCCTGCGTCGTCGCCATGGCACGGCTCGTGGCTCGCCGTCCCGCCAGCGCCGACTCCCTGGCCCTGCTGCTCACCTCCGACGAGGAAGGCGACGCCGTGGATGGCACGGTACGCGTGGTCGAGGCGCTCAAGGCGCACGGTGAAACCATCGACTTCTGCATCGTCGGCGAACCGACCTGCGTGAGCCGCCTCGGCGACACGATGAAGAACGGCCGCCGCGGCTCGCTCTCGGCCAGCCTCAGCATCAAGGGCGTGCAGGGCCATGTGGCCTATCCGCATCTGGTGAAGAACCCGGTGCATCTGGCAGCGCCGGCGCTGGCGGAACTCGCCGCCACCACCTGGGATGCCGGCAACGACTATTTCCCGCCGACCAGCTTCCAGATTTCCAACGCCCATGCCGGAACCGGCGCCAACAACGTCGTGCCGGGCAGCTTCGAGATCATGTTCAACTTCCGCTTCTCGACGGCCAGCACGGTGGACGGCCTGCAGTCGCGCGTGCATGCCCTGCTCGACCGCCACGGCTTCGAATACGACATCCGCTGGACCCTGGGCGCCAAGCCCTTCCTGACGCCGCGCGGCGCCCTGTGCGATGCGTTGAAGACCGCCGTCGCCGACGAAATCGGCATCGCCACCGAACTCTCGACCACCGGCGGCACCTCCGACGGCCGCTTCATCGCCGACATCTGCCCGCAACTGGTGGAATTCGGCCCGGTCAATGCCAGCATCCACAAGGTCGACGAATGCATCGCCGTGGCCGATCTCGAACCGCTGGCGCGCATCTACGAACTCACTTTCGACCGGTTGATGTCAAATTGATCAACAGCGCCACCGATGAACTGATCACCGTCCGCGACTGGCTGCGCTGGGCGGTCAGCCACTTCAACGAGGCCGGGCTGGCTTACGGCCACGGCACGGACAACGCCTGGGACGAAGCCGTCTGGCTCGTGCTCGCCACCCTGCACCTGCCCCGCGACACGCTCGAGCCCTGGCTCGACGCCCGCCTCACCACCAGCGAGCGCCTGACGCTGCTGAACAACCTGCAGCAGCGCGTGATGCACCGCCTGCCCACCGCCTATCTGGTGCAGGAAGCCTGGCTGGGGCCCTACCGTTTCTACGTCGATCAGCGCGTCATCGTGCCGCGCTCCTACTTCGCCGAACTGCTGGAGAACGGCTTCGCGCCCTGGATCGAGGACCCCGACGCCGTCGGCGCCGCGCTCGACCTGTGCACCGGCTCGGGTTGCCTGGCAATCCTGATGGCCCATGCCTTCCCCAACGCCAGCGTGGATGCGATCGACGTCTCGGCCGACGCCCTGGCCGTGGCACGGCGCAACATCGCCGATTACGGACTCGAGGACCGGGTGCACGCGATCGAGTCCGACCTGTTCGCGGCCGTGCCGGGCAAGCGCTACGACCTGATCCTCTGCAATCCGCCCTACGTCACGACCGCGGCGATGGAGGCCCTGCCCGCCGAATACCGCCACGAGCCGGCACTGGCGCTGGCCGCCGGCGCCGATGGCCTCGACGTGGTGCGTCGCATCCTCGCCGAGGCGCGCGGGCACCTCAATCCGGGCGGCGTGCTGGCCATCGAAGTCGGCCACAACCAGGACCTCGTGACCGATGCCTTTCCCGATCTGCCGGCCGTCTGGCTCGATACAGAGCACGCCGAGGGCAAGGTGTTTCTCGTCGCGCGCGACGACCTGCCGGCGTCCGGCAAGCGCTTCGCCTGAGTCCATCGGTGAGCGGCGACCGCCCACTGTTGCTGGTCGAGGACAACGCCGACGACGAAGCGCTGACCCTGCGCGCGCTCGCCAGGAATCGCATCGAGCTGCCGGTGGTCATCGCCCGCGACGGCGTCCAGGCACTCGACTGGCTTTTTGCCGCAGGCGCCCACGCGGAACGCGACATCCGCGTCCTGCCCGCGCTGATCCTGATGGATCTCAAGCTGCCGCGCATCGACGGCCTCGAAGTCGTGCGGCGAATCCGCGCCGACGCCAGGACGCGGCTGCTGCCCGTCGTCGTGCTGACGACCTCGCGCGAACAGCGGGACATTCGCGAAGCCTATGCCGCAGGCGCCAACAGCTACATCAGGAAGCCGGTCGATTTCGACAAGTTCACCGAGGCGCTGGGCCTGATCGGACACTATTGGCTCGGGCTCAACGAATACCCCGCGGACGAGAATTCCCTGCCTTGATCACCATCACCTTCATCCTCAAGGACGGCACCCGCCAAAGCGTCGACGCCGAAAGCGAAGCCAACGTCATGCAGGTGGCGACCTTCAACGGCGTGCGCGGCATCGAGGGCGCCTGCGGCGGCTTCTGCTCCTGCGCCACCTGCCATGTCTACGTCGAAAGCGCCCACGCCCTGCCGCCGCCCGCCGCCGACGAAGAAACCATGCTGGCCGGCACCGCCGCGCAGCGACAAGCGAATAGTCGCCTCGCCTGCCAGCTCAAGCTGGGCCCGGAACTCGACGGCCTGGTCGTGCGCATACCCGAAATGCAGTGACGCCGGGCCGGCATCGGCGCCGCGCAAGAGTCGGCGCCGGCGTGCTCTGCGTACCTGGGACTCCGCTTCGCGGGCAGGTAACGGCGGCTCAGCTCGCGGCCGGCGCCATCCAGGCGAAGCCGACGCGCATGTAGTCGACGCCTTCCTCGATCAGCTCCATCAGACGGACGTGGCGGGTATGTTCCCCGGCCATGATTTCGTAGATTTCGCCGATCCAGATGGTTTGCCGTTCGATCAGCATCACCGGACGGTCGTGGGCCTTGACGCCGTCCGGCAGCAACAGCGCGCGCAGATAGGAGTATTTGAAGCCGCCGCTCGAGGTCTCCCAGTTGTCCGCCTTGTGCGTCTCGCTGCCGATCACGCGCAGGTGCGTGGCGATCGGGCGCTTGGACATGATCCACAGGCCGCAATGCATGCGGCCGAATTCGGAGGTCTCGACGCTGCGGATGATGCCGACCGACCACGGCGAAGTCGCGCTGTCGCGCACTCCGCAAAGGACTCCGGGCTCGGCCCACGCGCCGGGACGCTGCGGAATCTCGACGCCGAGTCCCCATTCGCTGCGGTCGCACATGGTCCATGTTTCCGGCTTCGAGTCCGGGGTTTCCGCCGCGAGCTGCACGCTCGAGCGCTTGCGCTGCTCGACGTTCAGGTCGTCGTCTATCACCGCGCCCGATCCGGCATCCAGTATCGTCACGCGCGGGGAGATCGAGGCAAAGCCATGGACGATCTCGACGGGGGCGCTCACCGCCGTGCGCGCGAAGCGGCGCTGCGGAGGCTCCTGCCCGAGGTAGATGAGCAAGTGGCGAATGACGCTGACGATCTGCGCCTGCGAAAACTCCTCGCCGAAGCGGGCCTCCTCGGCGAGGAGATCCTTCTCGACCAGCTGCACGATCTCCTCGAGCTTGCGCAGCGCCGGTCCACCGCCGAAGTAGCGCTTCGTCGGTGACGCGGCCTCGTCGGAGTGCCGTTGCCGGGGCGGCTTGCCATCGGCAAGGTCGAGCACGAAATTGCAGTCAGGCAAGGCCTCCCTCGACCATGAAAAGGAGACCGCAAACCGTTCGATTATGCGACCGGCAAGCTCCACCTGCTCCGGCGGCAGCTCGTGCAGCGCGGCCAGGCTCATGCCCGCCAGTCGCAGCAACTCGGCGCAAACGGTCGAACGCACTTCGCGCTCGTAGACGATGACCGGGACCTGATCGACCTCGAGTTTCTCGGCATAGTCGAACAGCCGGCATGGCGCTTCCCAGAGTTCGGCCCCGGATCCGATATAGCGCAGCTGACGCATCCGCTCCGCATGTTCGCAGGCGCGAATGGCGCGCGCAATGGCCAGCGCGAGATGGCCGGTGAAGCGGGCCGCACCGGATTCGCCCGCTTCGTGATCCAGCACGCAACGCTCGTAGGCCGCGGCCAGGTCGGACCAGTAGGAATGGAGCGCCTCGTAGAGCTTGCGCTGCTCCTGGTCCCGCGTGTGGATATGCCGCAGATAGTCCTGGAACACGTCCCCCACGACGCGGCTGCCGCTCGACTCGATCTCCGCAACGATCAGAAAGCGGTCGTCGCAGGCGAATCCGTCGGTTCCGGCGAGGGAATTGGCCCACCCTGCGATGGCGATGAGTGCGTCGACCGGCTGTGGTTTCGGTTTCGCCTCATCCAGCTTGGTCAGGATCCGGCGTGCCGACGCGACCGAGTTCATCGGATGATCGGGCTTGTGCGAGAAGAGTTTTCCAATTTCGAACATCAGGCAATTCCTCTGCGGGCGATCCGGCGTGTCCGTGTCATTTTAGCCGGATACGGCGAGCAGCCGATGCGGGCTATAGAGGCCGGCATCACATCCATTTCTCATTTCAGAGGCTCGGAAAGTCAAATGACTCTGAAGATCATCTAGCCGGCCTCCCGCCGCGGTGAGGCGGCGGGGTTAAAGTGAGTTTGCGAACTTGCAATAACCACTGGAGGCCGGACATGAAATATAGCGGAGTTGACCTGCATTCGAATAACAGCGTGGTGACGGTGACAGACGACACGGATCGGGTAGTAGCGGAGAAACGGCTACCGAACGACATCGCGAAGATCGTCGGATTCTTGCTGCCATGGCGCGATGAGTTGGCGGGCGTGGTGGTTGAATCCACCTACAACTGGTACTGGCTGGTGGACGGTCTGATCGAGGCGGGCCATTCGGTCCACCTTGCCAACACCGTGGCGATCAAGCAGTACGATGGCCTCAAGTACCGCGGCGACGAATCCGACGCCCGCCACCTGGCGCACATCCTGCGGCTTGGCCTTCTGCCGGAGGGGCACATCATGTCGCAACCCCTGCGCGCGTTACGCGACCCTGTCGCGCAAGAGGCTGACATCGACAAGATGCCGATCGGCGGCACCGAGGCGATCGGCGTCAAGGCTAACCTGGCAGTGATGCATGCGCTGCAAACGGCAAATCGACGGCATCGAGAAGGCGCTCGCGGCGAACTGCCACGACAGTGCGGGATACAGGTTGCTCAAGACCGTGCGCGGAATCGGAGCAATCCTGGCCACAGTCATCCTGCTGGAGACGGGCGATATCAATCGCTTCGCCGACGTCGGGAACTATGCATCGTATTGCCGTTGCGTCAGTAGCGTCCA
>DAIOGL010000050.1:5105-11929 GCA_036745235.1 Sulfuritalea sp. | reverse complement strand
CGCCCGACGGGGTTTCCAGCGGCCCCTTGAGCGCCAGCCGGGTGCGCTCGATCGAATCCAGCGTGACCTGCGGCAGCGGATCGCCAAACGCGGTGACACCCGCCAGTCCGGCAACGCAAGTCTCCCACTGGAAGGGCGCGCCGAGGGCATCCAGCACCGCCAGCGTCGCGGCGGTAATTTCGGGGCCGATGCCGTCTCCCGGGATCAGGGTGGCAGGGATAAGGGTGGCGCTCATAGGGGTCTCCGCAGTTTCGGCAAGGATCATCGATGGTCTTCGCGCCGCATCAAGGTTCCGACCGCCGATGCATCGGTGAATCCGGGCGCGCGTTCTGAAGCATGGCACGGCGGGCTGAATGGCCGCTTACAGCCCTCCCGTGGCGGGGCCGGATTATACGCAATCCCTATTCGCCCATACCGGATATCTATCCTGTTTTTCGCCCGGCGCGCCCGGCGGCCCCGACTCGGCCGCAGAGGGGGGATTGCTCAGGCGCCGGCGGCCAGTCCCTTGCGCAGAAGCACGGCGACCAGATCATTCAAGCTCATCTGCCGCGATTCGGCCAGGGCGCGGATTTCGCCCACCAGTTCCGCGTCGAGCTTGACGGCGAAGGGCACCAGGCCCTTCGCCTGGTCGAGCTTTCGCTGCTCCTTGCGGTCGAGCGCGGCGCCCCCGGCGAAACGCTCGGGAGTCCCGGCCTTCTTCATGCGTTCGGTGAGCTTGAGGGCCATGTTCTTTGCGAGATCGGTTCTTTTCATTGGGAGGACCCGGGTGAATGGCGGGCCGTCATCACCGCCGCTGGAAGAAGGAAGCCTGTCCTGACGCGGACCGGATTCGACTGATCCGCGCCGTTGGCGTGGCTCAGGGGAAGCCGGCGACTGTTCGAATTGTAGTCAATCGGCCCGGGGCTGGCGCCTCCGGGCGATATCGGCTCAAATTGCCGGAATTGCGGCACGGGCGGATATCCAGCCGGCAAATGCCGCAGCCTCCATCGGACGAGAAATGAAGTAGCCCTGGCCGACATCGCAGCCGGCCGCCGCGAGCCAGGCAAGATCAGCCTCGCCTTCGATGCCTTCGGCGACGACGCTCAGCCCCAGCGCGTGGCCCAGCGCAATCGTCGAGCGGACGATGGCCGCATCCTTCGGCGACGCGGCGAGGGAGCCGATGAAGCTCTGGTCGATCTTGAGTTCATGCACCGGCAGCGACTTCAGGTAGGACAGGGACGCCTGCCCCGCGCCGTAATCGTCGATCGAGAGCTTGAGCCCGATGGCCGCGAGTTCGGCCAGATGGGACAACGCCAGCGCAGGATCCTCCATCAGCGCGCTTTCCGTGATTTCGAGGCACAGGGCTGCCGCCGGCAAATCGTGCGCGGCGAGCAGCCTGCGCATCAGGCCGACGAGATCGGGATTGAGCAGGTCGCGCGCCGAGAGGTTGGCCGACAGGACCACCGCAATGCCCTGCCGGCGCCATGCGGCCGCCTGCGCCGCCACTTCTTCCAGCAGCCAGGGCGTGATCTCGCGAATGAAACCGGTCTGTTCGGCAAACGGGATGAACCGGGTGGGCGGCATCATGCCGCGCTCGGGGTGCTGCCAGCGCAGGAGGGCCTCGGCGCCGACGACGCGGCCGGAGGCAAGGGCGAGCTTCGGCTGATAGTGGAGCGCGAACTCGCGCCGCTCGAGCGCCCGGCGCATTTCGCCGATCAGCGACAGCTGCTCCGGCGGCGGCCCGTCGCCGACTTCCCCGGCCAGCGCGTAGCCGCTCTGGCGACGCTTGGCCGAGTACATCGCCAGCTCGGCCCGCCGCAACAGGGCATCCATGTCGCGGCCGTCCGCGGGACGGAAGGCGATGCCGAGGCTGCCGCTGACGTCGAGTCGCTGGCCGTCGAGTTCGATCGGCTCGCGCAGGGCCGCCAGCAGGCTCGCGGCGAACGTGCGCGCCCGCTCCTCATCGACGCCCTCGACGACGAAGGCAAACTCGTCGCCCCATAAACGCGCCAGCATGCCTCGCGGCGGCAGCAGTCCGGCGAGGCGGGCGCCGACCTGCTGCAGCAGGCGGTCGCCGACGGGATGGCCGAGGGCATCGTTGATCGGCGCAAAGCGGTCGAGGCCGAGAACCGCGACCGCAGCCGCCGCCGCGGGATCGAGTCCGTCCAGGTATTCCGTCAGCCGGATGCGATTGGGCAGCCCGGTGAGCGTGTCTTCGTACGCCAGCCGGATGATCTTCTGCTCGCGCGCCGCAATGCCGGTGCGCATGCTCTCGAAGCCTGCGGCCAGCTGGCCGATCTCGTCCGGCGCCTCGACCGCCACGGCCTCGCTGTAGTCGCCGGCCTCGATCCGCCGCGCCGCCCGGGCCAGGGTATTCAGCGGGCCGGCAATGCGTCGCGCCAGACCGAAGCTGCCCACCACGAACAGCGCAATGCCGGCTCCCGCAATGAGTTCCAGGATGCGTTCCAGTTCACGGAATGCCGCCTCGCTGTGCTCGAGCGAGTGCAGCAACACCACGCGCGCCTGGGGGCCGAACGGCAATGCCACGGCGTGGTAGTTGCGGCCGTCGAGCGCGAGTTGCCGCGGCTGCTCGCCCAGCGCATTCAATTGCAGGCTTTTCAGCGCAACGCGCAGCCCCGGCGCCAGCGAACTGGCCTGGATGCCGCCGCCGGCGGCAATTACGCTGACATCGAGCCCGCTGGCGCGCGAAAATTCGAGGGCCCATGCGTCCTCCACGGGAAAGCCCATCACCACCCAGGCAATTCGAACCGGCGCCATGATCGGCACCACCACGATCTGGTAGAGCCGGGCGTCGTCCATCAGCGCGACGCCGCCGCTGCGGCCGTTCTGCTGCGCCGCGCGCAGCAGGTCGCCGAACGGGAAGGGCCGCGCCGCCTTGCCGAGGGGCTGGGTGTCGACGATCACCTGTCCGTCCAGCGATACGACCATCATGACGCGGGCACCGATGCGCGAGCCGTGGTTGCGCAAGACCGAATGCACGGTGGCGCGATCCTGCGTGGCGATGGCTTCGCGGAAGCCGAAATCTCCCGTCAGCACGCTCGCCGCGAGTTCGAGCTGCCGCTGGTCGCGGTCAATCAGACTGCCGAAGTTGCGCGCCCCGGCGGCAAGCTGGCGCTGCGACTCCGCCAGGATGATGGCTTCGCCGCTGCGCGCCACGATCAGCAGCATCAACAGCACGACGAAGACCAGCAGGCCGACGAAGACGATCGCGATGCGCCTTTCGAGAGTGCGGAACAGGGTCATCGCTCAGGCATCCATCCGGCAGACGCAAACTTCAGTAGCCGCCGGCGTCCAGCGGCGGCTTGGGCACGACGACGCGAGGGGTCAGGTCGAGCGTGTAGTCGACGCGGCGCGGCGCGCCACCGAGGCTCACGTCCCTGTCCGCTGCGGCCGCCTTCTGGCGCGGATGCCAGACACGCAGGCGATAGGCGCCCGGCGGCACGCCGTCGATGCGCGCCATGCCGTCGGCACCGGTCTTCGCGAACCAGGGGGTGTCCACCACGAGGACATGGGCTGCCATCCAGTCGTGGATGTTGCAGCCGAGCACGACCTCTCCGGTCTTGTCGAAGACCACGGGGCTGACCGACTTGCCGGCGTAAAGCTTGATCTCGAAGACCTTCGCCGGCGAGAACGAGTAAACGTGGTGCTTGACCGGATCGTGGTTGGGAAAATCTATCGACGTACCCTTGCGTACGATGGTCAGGTAGGGAATGAATTCCCGGTCACGCTGCTCGATGGTGGCGCGTCCGTGGGCCGGGGGCGGCGCCCGTCCCGTCGGCTCGAGAATGATGGCCGCATCCTGTACCGGCGCCCCCGCCGAGGTTCTGACTCCCGCGCTCAGACTCGCCGCATTCGCGGCACACGTCCACGCCAGAACCAGCGCGGCCAGTACCGGACCAAACCTCAATTGCCTACTTTGATGGCCGGCGCGATCTGCCATATTTCGGTGGTCAATACGCCATCGCGATAGACCAGAACGTGCCATGCCTTGACCGGCGTCTTGCCGCCATACTCGGCCTCGGCATCGAGCGACACGCCCTTCGGGTTGGCGCGGGCGGAGAGCTTGCCGACGCGCACCGGACGCGGCTGCCCGTCGTTGCTGACCACGAACTTGGTCCACATCTGGCGAATCTCGAGCTTGCCGCGATAGCGGCCCTCGAGCGGCCCGCCCACCCAATCCACGTAGGCATCGTCCGCGTAGTCGGCCATCAGCGCGTCGACATTGCCCGCCGCAATCGCCTGCAGGTGAGCCGCGGCCTTCCTTTCGTCGAGCGGGCCGGCCAACGCCACGGCGGACATCGCACAGCACAACAGCATCAGGATGCGTTTCACCAGGAACTCCTTTCGCAGTCCCAACGGGACGACAAGTTGTTTATCGCGAGACGGTTGCATTCTTGACCACGCCCGCAGCGGCGTCAAGCGCTCCACGCCTGTCAAAGGCCCTATTGCGCGGCCCTCAGGGCCGGCAGCGCCGATTGCCGCAGCATCGAGGAAGCGCCCAGCCAGCCGGCGATCACCACCAGCACGGTGCCCGCCAGCAGACCGATGCCCCACAAGGCCGGCTGCGGCAGGTAATCGAGGCGGAAGGCGAAGCGCGCCAGACCCCAGCCGATGACGCTGGCGGCAATGCCGGCGAGCAGGCCGGCCAGCGCGCCGAGCGCGGCGAACTCGGCGAGCAGCGCCGCGGACAACTGCCGGCTGCGGGCACCGAGGGCGCGCAACACCGCAAGCTCGTGCCGCCGCTCGTCGCTGCTGGCCTGCAGCGCCGCATAGAGCACCGCCAACCCGGCCAGCACGGCGAAGCCGAACACCAGTTGCACGGCGCGCGCGACCTGGTCGATCGTCGCATGCAACTGCCTGACCAGCGCGGCGACATCGATCACCGTCAGGTTGGGAAAGGTCCGCACCAGTTCGGGAATGACGCCGGCCTTTGCGGCGGGCAGGTGAAAGCTGGTGATGTAGCTGACCGGAAAATTGTCGAGCACGCCGGGCGGCGACATGACGAAGAAATTGACGCGCATCGAATCCCAGTCGAGCTTCCTCAGGCTGGTGATCTCCGCCTCGACCCGGTTGCCGGCGATGTCGTAGGTCAGGCGATCGCCCAGTTTCAGGTTCAGCGTCTCGGCCAGGCCGTGCTCCACCGAAAACTCTGCCGCTCGGGTGGCGCCGTGCCAGCGCCCGCCGCTGACCGTATTGCCGGCGGGAAGCCGCGCCGACCAGGACAGATTGAACTCGCGATCGACCAGGCGCTGGGCGCGATCGTCGGCGTAGGTCTCCGGACCTACCGCGCGGCCATTGACCTGCACCAGGCGGCCGCGCACCATCGGCTCGAGTTCCGGCGCCGGCAAGCCGCGCGCCTTGAAGAAGTCGGCGATGGCGGCACGCTGATCGGGCTGGATGTTGATCGCGAACCGGTTCGGCGCATCGGCCGGGACGCGGGCCAGCCAGCTGTCGAGCAGATCGCCGCGCGCCACGGTGAGCAGCAGCAGCGCGGTGAGGCCCAGTGCCAGCGCCACCGCCTGCACCATGGTTGCCGCCAGGCGCCGGCGCAGGTTGACCAGGCCGTGACGCCAGCCATAGCCCCCGCCGGACGGGCGCAACCGGCCCAGCACGGCGAGCATCAGCCGCGCCATCAGGGCAAAGAAGCCGAGCGCGACGAGGAAGCCGGCCAGCACGATCAGTCCCAGGCGCAATTCCCCCGCCATCCACAGCATCAGCGCGGCCAGCACCAGCGCGCCCAGCAGATAGGCGCCGACCGACGCGGGTTCCGCGCCGCTCCACTCGCGGCGCAGCACGCGTATCGTAGGCACGCGCTTCAGACGCAGCAGCGGCGGCAAGGCGAAGCCGACGACCAGCGTCAGCCCCACCAGCAGCCCATGCAGCCAGGGCAAGAGCGAAGGTGCGGGCAGCCGGGTCACCAGCAGGCCGGCGAGCAAAGCCTGCAGCGCGGCCTGCACCGCAAAGCCCGCTGCGCATCCCGCCAGCGTCGCGGCAAGGCCGAACAGCATGAATTCGCCGCCGTGAATCAGCAGCAGTTGCGGACCCGAGGCGCCCATGCAGCGCATCACCGCGCAGCCGTCGAGGTGCCGCCGCATGTAGCGTTCGGCCGCCAGCGCCACGGCCACTGCGGCAAGAATCACGGCCAGCAGCGCGGCCAGGCGCAGGAAGCGTTGCGCCCGTTCGGTCACGTTGCGAATCTCGGGCCGTGCATTGTCGAGGCTCTCGATCTTTTCGCCGCGTCCGAGCTGCGACTTCGCCCACGCTTCATAGGCCTTCACTGCAGCCGTTTCTCCGGCCAGGTGCAGGCGATAGCTGACCCGGCTGCCGTCCTGGATCAGGCCGGTCGCCGGCAGGTCGGCCAGATTGATCATCAGGCGCGGCGCCAGCGCGAACACGTTCATGCCGCGATCCGGTTCCAGCGTCAGCACCGGGCCGCTCTGCACCGCAATCTTCCCGAGCGCCAGCGAGGTGCCCGGCGCGAGGCTCAGGGTGGTCGCCAGGCGTTCGTCGGGCCAGGCTTCGCCGGGCTTCGGCACACGCGCATTGGCGCCGCTCATCTCGACGTCGGGCGCGTTGAGCACCGGTGCCGTGCGCAAGGCGCCGCGCAAGGGGTAGTCCGCGGACACGGCCTTGATTTCGGCGAGCATGGTGGCATCGCCCAGGCTCACCATGCTCGGGAAGGTGGCGCTCTCGGCCTGGCGCAGGCCGCGCGCGGCGGCTTCGCGACGAAAGCCCTCGGCCCAGGGATGGTCGGCGGTCAGCAGCAGGTCGCCGCCGAGCAACTGGTGCGATTCGAGCTTCAGCGCCTGCTCGACGCGGTCGGT
>DAIOGL010000050.1:0-5005 GCA_036745235.1 Sulfuritalea sp. | reverse complement strand
CGGCGCTCATCACCACGCCCGCATCTGCTCGATGGCCTGCTCGACGCGGTCGAGCGCGATGACCTCGATGCCCTTGATCGCCTGCCGCGGGGCATTCGCCTTGGGCACGATGGCATGGGTGAAGCCCAGCTTCGCGGCTTCCTTGAGGCGTTCCTGGCCGCGCGGTGCGGGGCGGATCTCGCCGGCGAGGCCGACTTCGCCGAACACCACCAGCTTGCCCGGCAGCGGCTTGTTGCGCAGCGAGGAAACGATCGCCAGCAGCACCGCCAGATCGGCCGCCGGCTCGGCGATCTTGACGCCGCCGACGGCATTGACGAACACGTCCTGGTCGCCGCAGACGATGCCGGCATGACGATGCAATACCGCCAGCAGCATCGCCAGGCGATTCTGTTCGAGCCCGACCGTAAGCCGGCGCGGAGTCGGCGCCTGCGAGGCATCGACCAGCGCCTGGATTTCCACCAGCAGGGGCCGGGTGCCTTCCTGGGTGCACAGCACGCACGAGCCTGCGACGTCGAGCGAATGCTGCGAGAGGAACAGCGCCGATGGATTGGCGACGCCGCGCAGACCCTTGTCGGTCATGGCAAAGACGCCGAGTTCATTGACGGCGCCGAAGCGGTTCTTCACCGCCCGCACCAGGCGGAAGCTCGAATGCGTGTCGCCCTCGAAATAGAGTACGGTGTCCACCATGTGCTCCAGCACGCGCGGCCCCGCCAGGCTGCCTTCCTTGGTCACATGGCCGACGAGGATCACGCAGGTGCCGCTTTGCTTGGCGAAGCGCGTCAGCTGCGCCGCGCATTCGCGCACCTGGGCCACCGAGCCGGGCGCCGACTGCATGGCGTCGGACCAGACGGTCTGGATCGAGTCGATCACCGCCACCGCAGGACGCAGCTTGACCAGCGTGGCGAGGATCTTCTCGAGGTTGATTTCGGCCAGCAACTGCATGCCGCCGACATCGAGCTGCAGGCGCCGCGCGCGCAGCGCGACCTGTTCCCCTGATTCCTCGCCGGAGACATAGAGCACGTTTTCGCCGGCCTGGGCCAGCCGCGCCAGGGCTTGCAGCAGCAGCGTCGACTTGCCGATGCCCGGATCGCCGCCGATCAGCACCACGCCGCCCGCGACCAGCCCGCCGCCCAGCACGCGGTCGAATTCCTCGACGCCGGTGGGCTGGCGCGGTTCTTCGCGCGGCCGGATCTCGGCCAGCACCTGCAATCCGCTGGCGCCGCCGAGCGCGGCAAAGTTGCGCCCTGCCGGCTGCGCGGTTTCGATCACGGCCTCGACCAGGGTGTTCCACTGACCGCAACCGGGGCACTGCCCCTGCCACTTGGGCGAACTGGCGCCGCACTCGGTGCAGCTGTACTGCGTTTTCGCCTTGGCCATCAGCGCATGATCAATTGACTTCGATGACCGGCACGCGCGCGGTAAGGCCGCAGAACAACTCGTAGGCCACGGTGCCGGCCGCGGTGGCCACGTCGTCGGCGGGAAGGTACATGGCACCCTCGCCGCCCCACAGGGTCACCGTATCGCCAACGCCGACTGTCGACGGCAGCCCGCTCAGATCGACGCTGATCTTGTCCATCGAAACACGGCCCACGGTGCGCGTGCGCTGCCCGGCAATCTGCACCGGCGTGCCGGTCGGCGCATGACGCGGGTAACCGTCGCCATAGCCGCAGGCCACCACGCCGATGCGCATGCCCCGTTCGGCGACGAAACTGCCGCCGTAGCCCACCGCATCGCCGGCGGCCAGCTCGCGCACGGCGATCAACTCGCTTTCGAGCGTCATCACGGGCCGCAGATCGAGCGCGGCGGCGCTTTGCATGGCGGGAAACGGAGAGGCGCCGTAGAGCATGATGCCGGGGCGCACCCAGTCGCCCACCGCCTCGGGGAAGCGCAACAGGGCCGCGGAGTTGGCCATCGAGACGGCCAGCTTGCGGTCGCCGGCCATGGCGCGGAAACGCTGCAGTTGCCGGTCTATGCCCCGCGCTTCGTCGGCATCGGCGAAATGGGTCATCAGCGTGATGGAGCCGACGCAGTTCGCCGCAGCGAGTTTGCCCAGGGCTGCGGCGAATTCGTCGGCGTCGAAGCCGAGGCGGTTCATGCCGGTATTCAGCTTCAGATAGACCGGCAGGCGGATCGGCAGGCGCGCCTCGACCAGTGCGTCGACCTGCCACATCGTATGCAGCACGGGAGTCAGCTCGAGCTCGCCGTACAAGGGCAGCTCGTCGGGCTCGTAGGGGCCTTCGAGCATCAGGATGGGCTGCGAAATTCCCGCGTCGCGCAGCGCCATCGCCCCTTCGAGTTCAACCAGCGTGAAGCCGTCGGTGACGTCGCTCAAGGCACGGGCCGCAGGCAACAGGCCGTGACCGTAGGCGTCGGCCTTGACCACGCTCCAGATCCTGGCGCCACGGACGTGGCGTCGCACGACATTGTGGTTGTGGCGCAGCGCCGACCAGTCCAGCCGCGCGCGTATCGGTCGCGCCATGTTCCGCCCTAAGCCTGCTTCTTGGTCATCAGGGAGCGCAGCCGCTCGGAAGCGAATTCGACAAAGGTAGCCACCAGCCGCGAGCGGAACTTCTCCTTCGGATAGACCATCGACAGCGTGCGGATCAGGCGCGGCTTGAGCGGTATCGCGACAATGTCTCCCAGCCGCTGTTCCTTGCTCACGGATGCACGGGAAGCGATGGCGAAACCCAGCCCGGTCTCGACCACGCCGTTCAGCGCGATCGGGCTGCCCAGTTCCATCACCACGTTCATCTGATCGAGTGCGACCCCCGAATGGCGCAGGTAGCTTTCGGTGAACTCGCGCGTTCCGGAACCCGGCTCGCGCGAAACGAAGGGATGCCCCAGCAGTTTCTGCGGCGTCAGTTCCTTGTGCCGTGCCAGGGGAAAGCGCGGGTGGCAGATCACCACCAGTTCGTCATCGCAGCAAACCTCGCATTCCAGGTTCGATGCGTGGGAAAGGGATTCGATGAAGCCGATGTCGATGGTGTGCTCCATGACGCGGCTCTCGATCGACTCCGAATTGCCGACCATGAGGCGCGAGCGCACGTTCGGAAAAGTCGATTTGAATTCGCCGAGGATTCCCGGCAGCATGAATTCGGCGATCGTGGTCGATGCGCCGACCATCAGGGAGCCGCTGATCTCGCCGGTCAATTCCGACAGGCGCACGTCCATTTCCGCGCCCAGGCCGAGTATCCTTTCCGCATAGCCGAGCACCACCTCGCCAGCCGGCGTCAGTGCAATGCGCCCGTGACCGCGATCGAACAGCCGCGTATTGAAGTGTTCTTCGAGCTGCTTGATCTGGAACGTCACAGCCGGTTGAGTCATGAACAGCACTTCCGCCGCCTTGGTGAACGACAACTGTTTGGCAACCGCGTGAAAAACCTGGAGCCGGCGATCGGCCATACCTACCACCTCCGAAATGATGAATTCCCGTAACCTTGTTATTCAATCACAAATCATCGACCATGAGCGGATTTTATGGGGCTCCGGCGCCTTCGCCGGAGGCCGCCTTCCTGGCTGCAATGGCTCGTGCTGCGCTGCAACAGCCCGATCGGGGCTCTCCTTTCGTGATATAAACCGGCAGACGAAAATATGGCCGGACCACCGGCCCCCTCAATGAGCACTGGTTTCTACATCATCATGGCGGCGCAATTTTTTTCCGCGCTTGCCGACAACGCCCTGCTGATCGCCGCCATCGCCATCCTGCGCGACATGCACGCACCGGCGGCGTACGAACCCCTGCTGAAGACCTTCTTCACCGTTTCCTACGTCGCCCTGGCTGCCTTCGTCGGCGCCTTTGCCGACTCGATGCCGAAATGGAGGGTCATGTTCATCAGCAACGGCATCAAGATCCTTGGCTGCAGCCTGATGTTCTTCGACATGCATCCGCTGGTGGCCTACGCGGTGGTCGGCCTGGGTGCGGCCGCCTACTCGCCCGCCAAGTACGGCATCCTCACCGAATACCTGCCGCACCGGCTGCTGGTGGTCGCCAACGGCTGGATCGAGGGCCTCACGGTCGGCGCGATCATCCTCGGCGTGGTGCTGGGCGGCGCGCTGATCCGCCCCGAGATCGCACACAGCCTTCTCTCCCTGGACTTCCCCGTGATCGACACCGGGATCGATACCGTGGCGGAGATGACGCTGGTCATCATCGGCGCACTCTATCTCACCGCGGCGCTGTTCAATCTCTACATCCCGGATACCGGCGTCGACCACAAGCCGCTGAAGAAGAACCCGATCTATCTGTTCCATGAATTCAACCACTGCCTCAAACTGCTGTGGCGCGACAAGCTCGGTCAGATCTCGCTGGCGGTGACCACCCTGTTCTGGGGCGCCGGTGCAACCCTGCAGTTCATCGTTCTCGAATGGGCCAAGATCGCCCTGAATCTCGACCTGTCCAAGGCCAGCATGCTGCAGGGCGTGGTCGCCGTCGGCGTGGCCATCGGCGCCATCCTCGCGGCACGGATGATCACCCTGAAGAAATCGGTGCGCGTGATCCCGCTCGGCATCGCCATGGGCGTCGGCGTCATGGTCATGATCGGCGTGCGCGACATGTGGCTGGCGGCGCCGCTGCTGGTGCTGATCGGCATATTCTCGGGCTTCTTCGTGGTGCCGATGAATGCCTTATTGCAGCATCGCGGCCACATCCTGATGGGCGCCGGGCATTCCATCGCGGTGCAGAACTTCAACGAGAATCTTTCGATCCTGATCATGACCAGCACCTACTCCGTGCTACTCAAGGCCCAGCTGTCGATCTACTGGATCATCGTCCTCTTCGGCCTGTTCGTCGCCGGAACGATGTGGCTGGTGAAACGCCAGCACGAGGCCAACCAGCGCGAACGCGACGACGTCGCCCACCTCGACGACGCGGCGCATCACTAGGAGCTTTGACTTGCCTTGCTGCCCTGAACGCCGTTCTGCATCAGGTCCTCGCAAATGGCATGAATCGCCGGCCACGAGGTGTGGCACCAGTCGGGCGCGATCAGCGTCGGTTCGCGGGCGGTGG
>DAIOGL010000049.1:10131-12001 GCA_036745235.1 Sulfuritalea sp. | reverse complement strand
GGTGCCAGCGGCCCGCTGCGCGCCACAACCCAGATGAAAGCGAGCAGCAGCGCGATGCCGGCAAGGATGAAAGCGGAACGCCGACTGATGGAAACGCTCATGGCTGGCTGCTCCCCGCCGCGGTCCGTCGCACGGTACGCGACGCAGGCAGCGCGACCACGATCCAGAACAATGAGCGGATGAACAGGGCGCCCACCGTGC
This sequence comes from Sulfuritalea sp., assembly GCA_036745235.1. Lineage (GTDB taxonomy): Bacteria > Pseudomonadota > Gammaproteobacteria > Burkholderiales > Rhodocyclaceae > Sulfuritalea. Next base: position 11,800 of record DAIOGL010000049.1, on the reverse strand, counting down.
GCGCCTCGAATGCGCCGCCGCTGGCGATGTGCGCTGCAAAGGCCAGGAAGACCAGAACCGTCGCCACCGCCAGAAGCATGGCAAGCCTGGCGGCCCAGGGTTTGGCCAGCAGGAGCCCGCCCCCCGCGAGCACATAGGCAAAGCCGGCCGTGAAGTTGAACCAGAGTACGAAGGGCACGATATTGCCAAGCCCGGCACGCGCCTCTGCGCCGCCGAACAAGGCCCGGCCGCCGCTAAAAACCGTGAGCAGGCCAAAGACGATGGCAGCGGCGGCCAGCCATTTCAACGTTCGTCCGGACATCACTGGGTACTCCCGATTCCACGACGGTAAATGGCGAACACCACGGGCGCGTCGGCGCGCATTTGCGCCGCCCTGCCGCTCAGAAGCGACTGCATGACCAGGCCCTGGATGCTGCCGATGAAGGAGAGGGTAGCGGCTGCAGTATCGATCTCCTTAGCGACTTCACCGCGGAGTTTCGCCGAATCGACCAGGCCGCTGAGGCGCTTCCGATAGGCGCTCATCAGGGTGCGCGCCATACGCTTGGCGGGAGTGTCCTCGGCACGCTGCAACTCGCCGAACAGCAGGCGCGGAACGCCGGGGTGCGCGGCGACAAATTCGATGTGAGTCATGAACACCGCTTCCAGTGCCAGAAGCGGCGATTCCGCGCCTTGCATGGCGCGATCCACCCGCTGCAGCAGGCGCTCGGCCACCCACTCCATGACCGCCTGCCAGATTGCATCCTTGCTGGGAAAGTGGCGGAACAGCGCGCCCTGCGTGAGGTTCATCCGTTTCGCAATGGCGGCAGTAGTGATGTCGCCGGGATTCTGTTCGGCCGTCAGTTCGACTACCGCTTCGACCGTAACGGCCCGGCGCTGATCCGCAGGCAGATTTCGTGGTTTGACTTTGGCGTCCATTGCTTCCCGGCTCAATAGATAGTAATTGGTTACTATCTTATCGGCACTTTCCCGCCGGGTCAAGCAAGACGTGCCGAGCCGCAAGATTCAGGAATGGCTAGGGATGGGGTTGAAAGAGTTTGCCGCTCGCCACGCCGCCGATGGTCTTGATCAGCGTCAGTGTCCAGATGGCGGCGAGCAGAGCCCACGCCAGCCAGCCGAAGGCCAGCGGCGTAGTCAGACCGGTAGCCTCGCTCACGCGCTGGCTGCCGAGCGTGAATGCCCCTAGAGGAAAGGTGAAGGCCCACCAGATGAGCGAGAACGGCACGGGTGCGACCTTTCTGACCGACCAGGTGAACAGCATTGCCAGTACCAGCCAGAAGGCGCCAAAGCCCCAGATCAGGAATACCGCCATCAGGTAGGCGGATTTGTCTGCGGCGAACGGCACGGCCGCTGCCAGATTGAGCACGCTGACCACGATCACGCCCAGCGGCGCCAGGTTGATCCAGAAAGTCGGCGCCATCGTCGGCGGCAGGCGCTTGTGCACATAGAAGCGATGAAAGGCCAGTGCCAGCAATGCGAGATACATGAAGATGCCCGCACCCAGGCCGATGCCGTTGATCGTCAGCGCCAGGTCGCGCAGGGCTTCGGGCTGGGCGGCGAGCAGCGGCGCGCCAGCCACCGGAATCACCACCAGACCCACCGGCGGCATGAAGATGCCGGGCGTGATGTGATCGAGAGTGACGTGCTCGCCCTGAAAGATCGAGATGAGCAC
>DAIOGL010000049.1:0-10031 GCA_036745235.1 Sulfuritalea sp. | reverse complement strand
CGGGCGTGATGTGATCGAGAGTGACGTGCTCGCCCTGAAAGATCGAGATGAGCACGGTCAGGGTCAGACTGAACAGCAGTGCCACGCCTAACCACCAGGCCACCAGCGAGGCGGCGTCATGACCCCCGAAGGCGCGCAGTTCTGCCGCCAGCACCAGCAGGGCAATGCCGTACGTGGGATAGAAGTTGGCGGCCACCGGATGCTTGAAGGTGGCCGCGACGGCGGGCCAGGCCATGACCCAGCGCAACAGCCAGGGAATGCTGATCAGCGTGAACAGGATCAGGTTGAACCAATGCAGCGCCCAAGCCAGCGCCGCAAACACCGGCAACTGATGGGAGAAATGCAGCGTCGCCAGGGCGAAGGCGCCCGTACCCATGACGACCGCCGGCCATCCAGGGGCAAAGGCTTTGACGATGAGTTGGAAGTTCGGCTGGACGGGCAAAGCGGGAGAGTTCATGTCGATGGGCCAGTAAGGGGTTGCGCGCAACCGTGATCGAGCCCGTTGAACTCGATCTGAATGGTCGGATGCGTGATGTGGAAATGTGCGAGCAGCTCATGTGCGATCTGCTCGAGGAAGGCGTCTCCCGGATGCCCGGCGGGCATCACCAAGTGTGCCGTCAGCGCGATGCCGGTGGTGCTCATGGCCCAGACATGCAGATCATGCACGTCGGCAACGCCGGGCAGCGCGCGCAGCATCGCATCCACCTCGGCAAGAACGACGCTCTCCGGCACGCCGTCGAACAGAAGATGCAGGGACTGGCGGAACAGACCCCAGGTGCCGCCGATGATCACCAGCGCAATCGCCATGCTGGTCACAGGATCGAGCCAGGCCCATCCGGTCCACAGATAGAGCGCGCCGGCAGCCACCACGCCCAGCGAAACCAGCGCGTCGGCCGCCATGTGCAGGAAGGCGCCGCGAATATTCATGTCGGCTTTGCTGCCGGCCACGAACAGTGCGGCTGTCGCGCCATTGACCAGCACACCGATCGCAGCGACGGTCATGATCGTGATGCCGTCGGTCGGCGCCGGTGATTGCAGACGATGCACTGCCTCCCAGAGCAGCGAACCCATCGCCACCAGAAGCATCACGGCATTTGCGAAGGCAGCGAGAATCGAGGCGCGCTGCCAGCCGTAAGTATGGCGGTGATCAGGCAGCCGCCCTGCGGCCACAGCGGCCCCCCAGGCCAGCACGAGACCGGCGACATCCGACAGGTTGTGGCCGGCATCGGCCAGCAGCGCCAGCGACCCCACCCGCCAGCCATAGACGGCTTCCACCACCACAAAGCCGAAATTCAGGGCTATGCCAATGGCAAATGCCCGGCTGAAGGCAGCCGGGCCGTGGTGGTGCGAATGTTCACTCATCGGCAGCCGGAGGCCGCAAAGCCCCCGGTCGCGTGCGGCCGGGGGGCCGCCGTGCGTTGCGGCATGAGGCCGGCTACTTGAAGAAGCCGCGAGCCTTCATACGGTCACAGCCGTTGTAGCGCGGTGCCGGCAAGGTCACGCCTTTCTCCTTGGCACGGACTTCCATGGCTTGATGGTGCTCGGTTTGCAGGGTCTTGCATTCGTCGTAGGTCTTTGCGCTGCGCATCTTGCTGCTATGGGCCGCGCGCTCATCGGCGCTCATCAACGCCCAGCCGGGCGTGTTGTTCTTGTCGAAAGTGAAGCGCAATGCCTTGCCCCCGCCGGGGCCCATGCCGCCCGGGCCCATGCCTTGACCGGGACCCATGCCCTGACCGGGACCCATACCCTGACCGGGACCCATGCCTTGACCCCCGGCGGGTTGCGCGGCTACCGGTGCCGCAAGCGATGCGCCAAGAACTGCCAGTAGCGCAATGTAGGTGAGTTTCATGATGAATTCCTTTCTCATTGACTAAGGGAAGCGGGTCGGATTCTCTTCGACCACAATATTAGGCTAGACTAATCTACTCCAAATCCAAGCGGGCAATGGTGAGATTTTGTGACAGGCCCGACGCGCTGGCAACATCCCGTTCCCGTTCCAAACACGCTGCTTGCATCCATGGTCAGTCGCCGACAATTCATGCGGGGGGATTTCAAGGCCCGCCGCCCGCCGCAACGTCCGCCCTGGGCGCTGGCGGAGGAATCCTTCATCGATGCCTGCACGCGTTGCGGCGCATGCGTGCCCGTCTGCCCGACGCGGATCATCGTTGTGGTGCGCGGCTATCCGGAAGTGGATTTCAAACGCGGCGAATGCACCCTCTGTGGAGCCTGTACAGACGCATGCAAGGACGGCGCGCTGCCGCACTCCCACACTGGCACATTGCCTTGGACCATCAAGGCGCAAATCGCTGAGAGTTGTCTGGCGCGGCGCGGCGTTGAATGCCGGATTTGCGGTGATCACTGCGCGGTGGCGGCCATCCGCTTCAGCCCGCGGCTCGGCGGCCCGCCGACTGCAGAAGTCGATCCCGACTCCTGCACCGGGTGCGGCGCCTGCGTGGCGCCTTGCCCGGTGACTGCGATCAGTCTGGTCTGATCGCCTTCGCCCGCCCAATTGCTGCGCCAGTCTGGGCGACGCTTCGCCTTGCTTGCCTTACTTGATGTTGCCGGTAAAGCGGTTTTCGACCAGCGGGGGGGCGTCGACCTGCGGCACGTGACAGCTGGTGCAGATGTGGCGGGACGCATCGAAGGTCTTGCCGCCGGCGACGAAATGGCTGTCACCGAGTTTCGGCGAATTCTTCTTCACGTAGTTGTCCAGCCCGTGGCAGTCCAGGCACTGATTCTCGGTGAGGTTGATGTCGTCGAAGTTCGCCACGGCATGCGGAATCACCGGCGGTTGCGTGCTGAAGGTACGTGCCACGACCGGCTGGGTACCCGGCCGCTTGCCCGCATAGTCCTTGGCCGCGGGCGCCGCATCGGCGGCAATAACATCGGCGCCGCGCATCGATGTCAAGGGCTCATAGCTGGCGCAACCGACGACAACGGCCAGCAGAGATGCCAAGAGAATGGTGACGGTTTTCTTCATGATTGACTCCCGAGACGAGATTGAAGGTTGATCACTTCGGCGCCGCTTGCGGGGTGCCGGCCAGGCTTGCGACGGTATTGTTGTAGCGGGTGCCGAAGGCAAAGACATTCTTCGAACAGACGTCGATGCAGCGGCCGCAGTTGGTGCAGTTGGCTTCCAGAATCAGTGGCGGCGTGCCGCCGATGGCTTTCAGTGCCGGCCGGATGACCTGCGGTTCCGGGCACACGGCGAAACAGTCCATGCAGTCGTTGCACGCGGCGCGATCGGGAAGCCGGACGCGCGTCAGCGAGAACCTCCCGATGAGGCTGTAGAACGCTCCCACCGGGCAGAGGTGGCCGCACCACCCGTGGCGCATGACGAACAGATCGAAGAGGAACACGGCGAGCAAGACTGCCCACGCGAGACCGAGGCCGAAGAACAACCCTCGATGCATCATCGACACCGGATTCACCATCTCCCAGGCGATGCTGCCGGTGACGGCTGCCGCCACCAGCGTCATGCCGAGCATCCAGTAGCGCGTCGGGCGACTGATGTGGGCGCTGCCCTTCAGCCCCAGCCGCACGCGCAGCCAGTAGGCGGCATCGGTCAGCAGATTGACGGGACAAACCCAGGAACAATAGCTGCGGCCGCCGACCAGCAGGTAGAACAGCGTGACGATGAGCACGCCCAGCAGCGCCAGCTTCTCCGGCATCTGTCTTGCAAGCAGGGACTGCACAATGACGTAGGGATCGGTCAGCGGCAGGAAGCCGAGGGTGTAGCTGAAATTGAGATTGCCCTTGACGATCCACAGACCGAACCAAGGACCGGCGAGGAACAGCAACAAAATACCGATCTGGCTGCCGCGCCGCAGGAGCAGCCACTTGTGCGCAGCGAGCCAGCCTTTGACTGCCACGGCCTCTGCACCGGGACGAACGGGGACGGGATTCACAGCTTGCTCCCCTGCAGCGCCTTGGGCAGCCCGGTAGCGGGCGCGCCGCCTGGAGCCGGCCCTGGCGATTGATCGGCAGGCGCACTGGGGGAAAGGCCCTTGCCGTGCTCATATTGCATGCCCTCGGGCATGTTGTACTTGTGTTCGACTTCGGGCGCCACGAGGCTGCCGCCGGCTTTTTCCTTTTCCACCCAGCCCAGCCGGTAGTGCGCACTCAATTGGCCCTTGGCCATGTAGAGCGGAAGCACCTTGATCGAGGCCACCTCGGTCGGACAGGCCTTTTCGCACTTGCCGCAACCCGTGCAGTGGTCCGAATGCACCGTCGGAATGAACAAGGTGTGCCGGCCGGTGCGCGCGTTGCTCTGGGGATCCAACATGATGGCCTTGTCGATCACCGGACAGACGCGATAGCAGATGTCGCAACGCAAACCGAGGAAATTCAGGCAGGTCTCGTGATCGACCAGCACGGCAAGGCCCATCTTCGACTTGTTGATGTCTTTCAGGGAATGATCGAGCGCACCGGTCGGACAGGCCTTCACGCACGGAATGTCCTCGCACATCTCGCAGGGCAGCTGGCGCGCCACGAAATAGGGTGTGCCCGTCGATATCGGCTCTTCGGGCTTGGCCAGATGCAGAATGTTGAATGGACAATCGCGCACGCACAACCCGCAACGGATGCAGGCAGCCGAAAAATCGGCTTCCGGCAACGCGCCGGGCGGCCGGATCGCGGCGGGCGGCAATGCCCTGGCGTGCCGTGCGTAGAGCCCGACCCCCAGCCCCAGCAGGCCGACGCCGCAGGCCATGCGTGCCGTGTCGGCGAGGAACTGGCGACGGGCCGCAGCGCTGGGCTTGTTGTCGTTGTCCATGATTCCCGGGCGGGGAGCGCAAGAGCTTCACACTCCCCGGTATCTCCAGTCATTCCATCAGGCCTTCACGACCCTGGCAGCGCACTTCTTGAAGTCCGTCTCCTTCGAGAGCGGACAGGTGGCATCCAGCGTGAGTTTGTTAACCAGCCGGCTCTCGTCGAAGAAGGGAATAAAGATCAGCCCCTCCGGCGGCTTGTTGCGGCCCTTGGTGTCTACGCGCAACTGGATTTCGCCGCGACGGGTGCTCACCTTCACCACGTCGTTGCGCTTGAGACCGCGTTTGTCGGCGTCCTTCGGATTCATGAACACCACGGCATCCGGGAAGGCCTTGTAGAGCTCCGGGGCGCGGCGCGTCATCGAACCGGTATGCCAGTGCTCCAGCACGCGGCCGGTGCACAACCACAAGTCGTAATCCTTGTCCGGCATTTCGGCCGCCGGTTGATAGGGCAGCGCGAAGATCTTCGCCTTGCCGTCCGGGTGGCCGTAGAACCGCAGGGTCTCGCCCTTCTTTACGTACGGATCGTAGCCCTCGCGGAAACGCCAGAGGGTTTCCTTGCCGTCGACCACTGGCCAGCGCATTCCGCGCGCCTTGTGATAGACGTCGAACGGCGCCAGATCGTGAGCGTGACCACGGCCGAAGCTCGCATACTCCTCGAACAGGCCTTTCTGCACGTAGTAGCCGAAGTAGTCGGACTCGTCATTGGTATAACCCGCCCAGGCATGGGCATTGACCTTCGCGGTTTCGTCCTTGGCGAACTTGTTGACCTGACCATTGGCGTAGAGCACGTCGTACAGAGTCTTGCCCTTGTATTCGGGATTCTTGTCGAGCAGTTCCGCCGGCCAGACTTCCTCGACCTTGAAGCGCTTGGAAAACTCCATGTACTGCCACAAGTCGGACTTGGCATCGCCCGGCGCCTTGACCTGCTGCCGCCACATCTGGCCGCGCCGCTCGGCGTTGCCGAACATGCCTTCCTTCTCCATCCACATCGCGCACGGCAGGATCAGGTCGGCCGCCATGGCCGAAACCGTCGGATAGACATCGGAGACGACGACGAAGGCCTTCGGATTGCGCCATCCGGGATAGATCTCGCCGTTGATGTTGGGACCCGCCTGCATGTTGTTGGTGGTCGAGGTCCAGTAGAAACCGATCTTGCCGTCCTTCAGCATGCGCGACTGGAGCACGGCGTGGTAGCCGACCCAATCCGGTATCGTGCCGGCCGGCAGCTTCCACAGCTTCTCGCTCGCTTCCCGGTGCTTGGGATTCACCACCACCATGTCTGCGGGCAGGCGATGGGCAAAGGTGCCCACTTCGCGCGCCGTGCCGCAAGCGGACGGCTGGCCGGTCAGCGAGAACGGGCTGTTGCCCGGCTCGGAGATCTTGCCTACCAGCAGGTGCACGTTGTAGATCATGTTATTGACCCAGGTGCCGCGCGTGTGCTGATTGAAGCCCATGGTCCAGGTGGACATCACCTTGGTCTTCGGATCGGCATAGGCCTTGGCCAGCGCTTCCAGCCTGTCCTTCGGCACACCCGAAATCTCATGCGCCTTGTCCAGCGTGTATTCGGAAACGAACTTGGCGAACTCGTCGAAGGTGATCGGCGACTGCTTGTTCGGATCACCCTTGGGCTTGCCATCGGGACCCGGATAGCCGTTGTTGCCGGCGACCTGTTCCAGCGGGTGGTTCGGCCGCAGGCCATAACCGATATCGGTGACGCCCTTGGCGAAGTTGACGTGCTTGGCAACGAAGTCCTTGTTAACCGCGTTGTTCTGGATGATGTAGTTGCATATGTAGTTGAGGATCGCCAGATCGGACTGCGGCTTGAAGATAAGCTCGTTGTCCGCCAATTCGCAGGAACGGTGGCTGAAGGTCGACAGCACGTGAATCCTGACGTGCGGCGCGGTGAGGCGCCGGTTGGTGATGCGCGACCAGAGTATCGGGTGCATCTCGGCCATGTTCGAGCCCCACAGCACGAAGGCGTCGGCGTGCTCCATGTCGTCGTAGCAGCCCATCGGCTCGTCGATGCCGAAGCTGCGCATGAAACCGACCACCGCCGAAGCCATGCAGTGGCGCGCGTTCGGGTCAAGACTATTGGAGCGGAAGCCGGCCTTCATCAGTTTGGCGGCGGCATAGCCTTCGAACACGGTCCATTGCCCCGATCCGAACATCGCGACACCGCGCTGACCCTGCTCGGGATTCTTCAGCGTCGCCTTCACCTTCTCGGCCATGATGTCGAAAGCGGCATCCCAGGAGATCGGTGCGAACTCCCCGTTCTTGTCGAACTTGCCGTCCTTCATGCGCAGCAGAGGCTTGGTCAGGCGGTCCTTGCCGTACATGATCTTCGAAAGAAAATAGCCCTTGACGCAATTGAGGCCCTTGTTCACCGGCGCATCGGGGTCACCCTGGGTGGCCACCACGCGCCCGTCCTTGACGCCGACCAGCACGCCGCAACCTGTACCGCAGTAGCGGCAGACGCCCTTGTCCCAGCGCACGCCATCCTGGCTCTGCGGGAGTGCCGCAACTGCCACACCGGGGACGCTCATGCCGGCGGCACTGGCTGCGGCGGCAATGGCATTGGTCTTGATGAATTCACGTCGCGTCAATTTCATTTCAGATCTCCTTGTAGTTGCGGCGTGACCTGGCGGCCAGCCTTCACTGAAACTCGCTATGCTTCTTTGTCCGGATCGGATTCGGTTTGGTGATAGACCATGGCCGCGGACATCACTCCGTCGAGTTGGCCTATGCATTCGTAGGTAGCGGCGTTGCCGCCTTCGTCCTCGGTTTCGATGGTGACGATCAGCTTGCCTTCGGGAGAGATGGCATGCACCTCGACCCCAGCCAGGGCGGCCAGCCCTGCCTGAACGACCGCCACTGCGCCCGGCCGGGCGTGGATGATGGCGCTTGATATGTTCATTGGGTGCCTCCTGATGTTCGGTGCGGCTCGGCACTGCAATCACCATGAAGAAATCATGGGTTTGTGCACGTGCAACATCCTAGGCCTGTGCCGGACGGCGGCCTTGATATTGGTCAAGCGTCAATGAAATCAACGGCACACCGCGATCAGCGGCGCGCCGAGAGAAGGCCTGCGGACGAATTCAGGAATGCCGTCTGCCGCGCTGCGGACAGCGCCTGAAGCGCCGGCGGCACCGGCCGGCGTCAGGGCGTGATCTGGTCGATCACTATCCGCAGGCCTTTTGCTCCAGGCTTCACTGCGGCGCTCTTGCCCGTCAGATCGCCCTTGCCCGGTGTTGCCGTGCCGGACTTCGAGATGCGCACTTCCACGCGCAACTGCTCTGCGGACGAAATATTGGCGGTCGGCATCACCGCCTGGCTGTCGTCGAGCATGAAGTCCAGCGGCAGGTCGGCTACACGCGCTCGCTGGGCAGCGAGCGGCATGCGCGGGCCATCGACGGCCCTGGCGAAGATGAAGACGACGTCATCGGCATTGGCCTTGGCCTTCAATGCCGCAGAAAGTTCGACCCGGCCGCTGACCGACTTTCCGGTGGCCTTGGCCGCGACAGCTTTGTCCTTGCTGGCTGCTGCACGGTGCACTTCATCCTGCGGGGCGACGGCTCCCGCCAGCGCATCCCTTCGCGGCGTCCCCGGTTTCGCGCCGCCGCTGCGCTCGACTGCCTTGGCGATATTGGCCTCGACCATCTGCGCATCTTCGCTGCCGGGCTCGAGCTGCGGCAACAACTTCTGCCACAGTGCCGCGGCCTCGGCGTAGCGGCCGCTGCCAAACGCGTCGCCGCCGCCCATGAACAGCGCAAGCATGTTGCCAGGCTCAAGACGCAACGCCTGCTGGACCAGTTGGCGCGAGCGATCGTCAAATCCGTTGTTCTTCTGCACCAGCATTTCCGCAAGTTCGGCGAGCAATTCGGCGTTTCTGTTGAGCTCGGGGCCGATCCGGGTGAAAGCACGTTCAGCATCATCCCAGCGGCCCAGCGATTTGTAGGAACGCGCCAGCATGGCCCATCCCTCGGGATTGTCGGGGCTCTGCTCCAGCTTTGCCGCCAGCTTGGCGGTGAGCTGCTCCATATCGGCCGTGGCACGCTGCGTCTGCACCTCGCCGGGGAGCACCGCCGCGGGGCTTCCCAGCAGCGCATAAAGTCCGATGGCGATCAGCGGCAGCAGGATGCCGATCGCAATGGCATTGCCGCGGCCGAAACCTGCTGCAGCGGCAACTTCGGTGGCTGCCGTGTCGTCGATGAGTTGCCGTTCCAGCTCTTCACGCGCCTCGGCGAAGTCGGCAGCGGCAAGCGCGCCGCTGGCGCGGTCCCGTTCCAGTTCGCCAAGACGGTCGCGATGAATGGCGGCATTGAGCGCAGGCAAGGAGTCGGCGCCGGCGCTACGGCGCGAAGCAAGCCACCATGGACGCAACAGCAGCGCCAAAGCGACGACGACCAGCGCCGCCACTGCAAGATAAAAGGAAGTCATGAGTTGGATTGGTCCAGCAAGGCCGCGGCGCGGCGATGTTCTTCTTCGGAAAGTTCGGGTGCGGCGATTTCCTTGGCGCGCCGCCGCAGAAAGGCAATCAGCGCGGCAAGGCCGCCGGCCAGCAGCAGGAAGGGCCCGCCCCAGAGCAGCCAGGTGGTCGGCTTCAGCGGCGGACGGTAGCGCACGAAATCGCCGTAACGCGCCACCATGAAGTCGAGAATTTCCTTATCGGTCTTGCCCTCGGCGATCATCTTGCGAATTTCGCGGCGCAGATCCTGCGCCAGTTCGGCGTGCGACCCGGACAGCGACTCGTTCTGGCAGACCAGGCAGCGCAACTCGTCGCTGATCGCGACCATGCGCTTCTCAATCTCGACGTCAGCCGCCATCGGCGCCGCTTCCTTGGCCATCGCCGCCCCGGCGAACAGCACAGCGCAGCAGAGCAGAAAAGTGCGCAGCTTCATTTCGACAACTCCGCAACCAGCGGCAGGATCTGCGTCTTCAGCGATTCCGGCGTGATCGGCCCGGTGTGCTTCATGCGGATCAGGCCGGCCTTGTCGATGACATAGGTCTCAGGTACGCCATAGACGCCGTAGTCGATGCCGACGCGGCCGTCGAGGTCCAGCGCCACCACAGAATAGGGATTGCCGCGCGCCGCCAGCCATGCGTTGGAGCGCCGGCGCGTCAAATTCAGTTCGTCGTCCGGTGACAATTTTCCTGCATCGATCTCGCTGTCGCCCCGTACCTCCTTGTAGCTCAAACCGACGATCGGCACCTTGCCTTCCTTCGAAAACGACACAAGCAAGGGATGCTCCTGACGGCAGG
>DAIOGL010000048.1:5641-12057 GCA_036745235.1 Sulfuritalea sp. | reverse complement strand
CTGATCATGCTCAAGCTGCGCTACGACACCGACGCCGCGCGCGAGATGGCGACCAAAATTTCCGAGTACATGCGCGACCGCTCCTATCTGTATTCGGTCGAGCTGGCCAAGGAGCGCGGCGCCTTCCCGCTGTTCAATGCCGACATGTACCTCTCGGGCGGCAACTTCGCCTCGCGCCTGCCGCAGGAAGTGAAGGACGCGATCCGCAAGAACGGCCTGCGCAATTCGCACCTGCTGTCGATCGCGCCGACCGGCACCATCAGCCTGGCCTTCGCCGACAACGCCAGCAACGGCATCGAGCCGCCCTTCTCCTGGGTCTACACGCGCAAAAAGCGCATGGCCGACGGCACGCACAAGGAATACGCGGTCGAGGACTACGCCTGGCGCCTTTACAAGCACCAGGGCGGCGACGTTTCCAAGCTGCCGGACTACTTCGTCACTGCGCTGGAAATCTCGGCCCAGGCCCACGAGCAGATGGTCGCGGCAGTCGCGCCCTACATCGACACCTCGATTTCGAAGACGGTGAACGTTCCCGTCGACTACCCCTACTCGGAGTTCGAGGACCTCTACATGGTGGCCTGGAAATCCGGCCTCAAGGGCCTCGCCACCTACCGCCCCAACTCCGTGCTCGGCAGCGTGCTCTCGGTCGGCAGCAGCACGCCGGCGGAAAGCGCCCAGAAACAGCCGCAGGACGTCACCATCGACAACGCCAACCGCCGCCTGTCGATCGGCGCCCTGCCCGCTCCGGTGCTCGCCAGCCTGCGCTGGCCGGGCCGCCCGCGCATGACCGACGGCAATGCGGCATGGACCTACATGATCGAAGCGCCGCACGGCGAGTTCGCGCTCTTCGTCGGCCAGATCGAGAACGATTCGGGACGCAACGTGCCGTTCGAAGTCTGGGTCAATGGCGCCGAGCAGCCGCGCGGCATCGGCGCGGTGGCGAAGACCCTGTCGATGGACATGCGCGCCAACGACAAGGCCTGGCTCAAGCTCAAGCTCGACGCCCTGGCCAGGACGCAGGACGACGACTCCTTCGAACTGCCGCTGCCGCCCAATGGCGAACGCAAACTGGTGCCCGGCGTGGTCTCCGCGCTGGCCCAGGTCGTGCGCTACCGCTGCGAAAAGCTCGGCGCACTGGAAGGCACCGAAGCCACGCCGGTGATCGATTGCATGTTCAGCCGCGACGAACCCAAGACCGGCACCGACGGCACGCTGTCATGGACGGTGGATGTGGTCAATCCGGCGGCCGGCGAAGAGTTCGTGCTGGGCCTGAAGGAAATCACCCTGCCCGACGGCGTCACGCGGCCCTACTCGGTGTGGCTCTCCGGCCACTACCCGCGCGCCCTGGACGGCTTGACGCGCCTGCTGTCGCTCGACATGCGGGTGCTCGACCCGGCCTGGATCGGCATGAAGCTGCGCAAGCTCTTGAACTACGCCGAGCCGCTGGGCGATTTCATGGCCCGCGTGCCCGGCTCGAGCAAGCAGCAGAACTGGCCGTCGACGGTCGCCTACATCGCGCGCCTGATCATGCATCGCTACGCCATGCTCGGCATCCTCGACGAGAACGGCTACCCGACGCGCGAAATGGGCATCCTCGAAGTCCCCGAGCAGAAGAGCGGCGGCGTCAAGGTGATGCAGGGCTCGCTGTGCGGCGAATGCGGCAACTACACGGTGATCCGCAAGGACGGCTGCGACTTCTGTTCGGCCTGCGGCGCAGTGGGTTCCTGCGGCTGAGCGCTGCCGTAGCCTCCGCAAAGAAGCCCGGTGCAAGCCGGGCTTTTTTGTTTCCGGCTGGTGCGGCTTGGCCTACTCGCGCGCCGCCGCGACCGCATCCAGCCGTTCCATCCACGCCAGGACTTCGCGCACGGTTTCCTCGGGATGCTCGAAGGGAAACAGATGCGTGCCTTCGAGCCAGCTCACCCGCCCGTGCGTCAGGCGCTGCGTGGCGGCGAGCCCGACCTGGCGGACCTCGCGCGAACGCGTTCCGGCGACGAAGGCTACCGGCCCGCCCGGCGGATGCCGCCGCAGATAGGACACCAGGCGGTGCGGCACCGTCGAATAGATTTCCGCTTCGATCTCGGGCCGGAACTTCAGGCGGCGGGCGGTGCCGGCACCGTCCGCCGGATCCCGTTCGGTGCCGTGGTGAATGTAGTCGTTGAGAATCGCCGGATGCCAGCGCGCGAACATCGGCTTCGCCGCGAAATGGCGGCGCACCTCGCCGAGATCCGGCCAGCGGTCGCGGCGCTTTATCGCCACCGCCGCGGGCGACACCCGGCGCATCTGGCCGGCTGCCTTGGCCACGCTGATCAGCCCGGATTTCCAGCCATAGACGACGGGCGAATCGAGCAGCACGATGCCGCGCACGCGCTCGGGGCGCTGGCCCGCCGCCAGCAGGCTCAGGTAGCCTCCCATCGAGTGTCCGACCAGCCACAGGCGGGGCCCGGGCAGGCTGTCGATCAAGGCGACCAGCTGCTGCGTCATGCCGCGCCAGCTGCGATCGACAGGGAAACGCGCGTCATGGCCGAAGTGCTCGACCGCCGCCACCTCATGACCGGCGGCGCGCCAGCCGTCGAACAGCTGCCGATAGGTGCTGGCGCTGTAGCTGTTGCCGTGGGAAAAGACGATCATGGGACAGACTGACTAAGGTGTCGCCGAAGGAAGGCCGCTGACGACCATTTGCGCGGCATAGGCGCGTTTCTGAGGTGCCGTGAGCTGCTTGATCCGGTACTCGGCCTTCGAAGCCGCCGAGCGGTCCGCGTGCGCTTCCGCTGCCAGCATGCGCAGCGGCGGATGCATGCGCATGCAGCGCGCGCCCCGGCCCTCCAGATGGGCCTTGAAGCGCGAGGCCAGATCGACGGTGATCCCCGTATAGAGGCTGCCGTCGCTGCATTCGATCAGGTAGACGAACCAGGTCTTGTTCGATGACATCGATGCGAAGCGACAGCCGTTCAGGTCAGCAGGGGATGCATCCAGACGAACAGCGATTGCCCCTGCGATTCGGCAAGCCGCGCCAGGTCGGCGAGTTCCATCACCAGCGCCTGCACCTCCTCGGCGTCCCACTGCTCCATTTCATATTCCTCGGTGGCCGCCAGTTCTTCGGCGACGAGCTCCAGCGCGTCTTCGTCCAGCGTGGCCAGGCGCTCCAGCACCTCGTCGGCCAGGCGCAGCACGATCGCGCCCTCGTCCGTGGCATAGACGGGCTCGTATGCCCCGACCGCCTGTTCGAACTCGTCGCCGGTCAACAGGCAATGCAGCGTGGCGATCTTGGCCGTGTCGATGCCACGCCGCTCGATGCCGCTCCATTCGTCGACGGGCCGCAGGGATTCGCCGATGGCGGCAACCTCATCTTCCTCGGCGGCGACGATGTTCGTCAGTATTCCCAAGCTATGGCTCCCATTGACAGTGCCGGCGGATCATAGCGGAAACCGGCGCGGATATCTTCGCCCCCGCGGCATCAGCGCCGCCGCCGGGCCTTGTCTACGCGGGCGGGGCTCGGCGGCAGACCCAGCGCCTGCCTCGACAGGCGATCGGCCTCGATGTTGCGATGGCGGGGAACCCAGACCAGTTGCACGTCCTCGAAGCGACGCAGCGCTTCGCGGGCTCCGGCGACAAGAATCTGCAGGCGCGCAATCTGCGTGCTTTCCGGTCCGCGTACATAACGCAGCGCGACGTCGCCGTCGCCGCGCAGCACCAGTTTTCGCGCTCCCGCTTTCGCGGCCATTTCGAGCGCCGCGCACAGGGCATGCAGCTCGGCCTCGTTATTGCAGCCGGAGACAGTCAGCAGCCGGGATTCTTCGCTGCGCTGCCCGTCCGGCGCAAGCAGCAGGATGCCGATGCCGATCTTGCCCGGATTGGGCAAGGCGGAACCGTCGAACCAGGCCTGCCAGCAATCGGCGGCGTCGATCGCGATCCCGGAATTCAGAACAGGCTGGCGACGACGAAGCGATCGCGTGCGGCGAGCTTTTCGAGGCCCTTCACCACTTCCAGCGAGGCGCCCCATTTCATGATGTGCGCCAGGAAGGTGGTCAGCGCCTGCGACAGCGCGTAGCCGGTTTCCTTCCACTCCTGGCGAAACTCGTCGAAGGCGACCGTCTTGGCCGAAAGCTTGCCGCTCTTCATCGGCACCAGCGTGACCGTGTCGCCGCGATGGCGGATCACGATGGCGGTAGTACGCTGTCCGTTGATGACAACCACATGAGTCTCCCTGTCCGGCTGACATGACAGAGACTAAATCCGGCGCATGCCGGATGAGACTCGGAAAAACAGTCCTTTTCGACGCCAGCTTTCAGCCCTTGGCCTCCAGCGCTTCCCAGCGGACCAGTGCCGCATCGATCTCGGCATCGACCTTGGCCAGCCGGGTTTGCAGTTCGCGCACGGCATCGGGCGGCCCCTGATAGAAGGCCGGATCCGCGAGCCGGCATTGCAGGACGCCCTGCTCGGCTTCGAGCGCGGCGATGCGATCGGGCAATTGCTCCAGCTCGCGCTGCTCCTTGAAGCTGAGCTTCTTGCGTTCGGGGGCCTTGGGCTTCGCCGTGTCGCCAGCGCCAGCGCTCTGCGTCCCTCCGGGAACTCTTGAGGCCGGCCTGGCGTCCGGGCCACCGGTGGCGTCGAAGCGCGCCGCGCCGCCGGCCGGCCGCTGGCGCAGCCAGTCGCTGTAGCCGCCGACGTATTCCTTCCAGCGGCCGTTGCCTTCGCTGGCGATGGTCTGCGTCACCACGTTGTCGAGAAAGGCCCGGTCGTGGCTGACCAGGAACACCGTGCCGCTGTAGTCCTGCAGCAGGGCTTCGAGCAATTCCAGGGTTTCGATGTCGAGGTCGTTGGTCGGCTCGTCGAGCACCAGGACATTCGCCGGCCGCGCGAACAGGCGCGCCAGCAGCAGGCGGTTGCGCTCGCCGCCGGACAGCGACTTCACCGGCGAACGGGCCCGCTCCGGGGCGAACAGGAAATCCTCGAGATAGCCGATCACGTGCTTCCTCGCGCCGCCGATCTCGACGTAGTCCGAACCCGGGCTGATCACTTCGCGCAGGGGCGCCTCGGGATCGAGCTGGGTGCGGAACTGGTCGAAGTAGGCGACCTCGATTTTGCTGCCCAGCCGGACTTTGCCGGAGTCGGCTTCGAGCTGCCCCAGGATCAGGCGCAGCAGCGTGGTCTTGCCGGTGCCGTTGGCGCCGATCAGACCCACCTTGTCGCCACGCAGGATGCGGCAGGAGAAATCGCGCACGACGATCTTGTCGCCGAAGCGTTTATTGACGTTCTCGAGTTCGGCCACCAGCTTGCCGGAGGCATCGCCGCGCACCAGCTGAAAATCGACCTTGCCCAGCTGATCGCGCCGCGCCGCCCGCGCCGCGCGCAATTGCTCGAGGCGCTGGACGCGACCGACGCTGCGCGTGCGGCGCGCTTCGACGCCCTTGCGGATCCAGATTTCCTCCTGCGCCAGCATCTTGTCGGCACGGGCGTTCGCCAGCGCCTCCTCGTTGAGCATGAACTCCTTGCGTTCCTGGTAGGCGGCGAAACTGCCGGGAAAACTCACCAGCTTGCCGCGATCCAGCTCGACGATGCGCGTCGCCACGTTATCGAGGAAAACCCGGTCGTGGGTGATGAGCATCACCGCCCCCTGATAGCCGCGCAGCAGATCCTCCAGCCAGAGGATGCCATCGACGTCGAGGTGGTTGGTCGGTTCGTCGAGCAGCAGCAGTTCCGGCTCGGCGACCAGCGCCCGCGCCAGGGCGACACGCTTCTTGCCGCCGCCGGACAACGCATCGACGCGGGCGTCGCCATCCAGCGCAAGACGGGAAATGGCCTGTTCGACGCGCGAACTCAGCCGCCAGCCGTCGTTCGCCTCCAGTTGCGTCTGCAGCTCCTGCATGCGGTCCATGGTCGCCGTGTCGCCAGCGCCGACTTTGTGGGTCACCTCGTGGTACTCGGCGAGCACGCGCGCCACCTCGCCCAGCCCTGCCGCAACGGCTTCGAAGACCGTGTCGTGGGTGGCGAATTCGGGCTCCTGCGGCACGTAGGCGATGGAGAGGCCGGGCTCGCGCCAGACCTCGCCGTCGTCGAGCGTACCGAGGCCGGCGAAGGCCTTCAGCAGGCTGGACTTGCCGCTGCCGTTGCGGCCGATGAGCCCGACGCGTTCGCCGGCATCGATCTGCATGGCGGCGTGGTCAAGAAGGGCGACGTGGCCGTAGGCGAGACAGGCGCGATCGAGGGAAATAACGGGCATGGAGACGGGATCTGGAAAGAGGCGGGAAAGGGTGCAGGATTATAGGCGCGCCGCTTGTGTCTGCGGCCGGCCGCGGACGGCGTCCGCAGTTGGGATAAAATTCGCGCCTCGCGCCCTTGTAGCTCAGTGGATAGAGCGACCGCCTCCTAAGCGGTAGGTCTCAGGTTCGATTCCTGACTTGGGCGCCAGTATGACG
>DAIOGL010000048.1:0-5541 GCA_036745235.1 Sulfuritalea sp. | reverse complement strand
CTCCTGAAGGCGGCGCCGCAGAATCGCGATTTGCGCACCGAGCGCGGCGCGACCCCGCTCCACTATGCGGCACTGAATGAGGACAGCGGTCCGCTTCTGGCGCTGATCGCCGCCGGCGCCAATGTCAATGCGCGCGACAAGGAAGGCCTGACGCCGCTGCACATGGCGGCTTTTGCGACCCGCACGAAACACGCCCTCCCCCTGCTGCAGGCCGGTGCCGACCCGACGCTGAAGACCGACGCCGGACGCGACGTGCTGAGCATGGCGCGCAAGGTGCGCGCCGACGAATTCGCCGGCGTGGTTTCGCTCTGGCTGCTGAAGGGCTGCAAGCCCCACCAACCGTGCTGACGCTGCGCCGGGTCGCTGCCGTCGCAGCGATGCTGCTGGTATCGCTGCAGGGCGCGCTGGCCGCCGACACCGGCAAGCTGCCGCCTGTCGTGGTCTACGCCCCCAGCCCCTGCCTGTCGTGCATCGACTGGGCCGAGCACCTGCGCAAGAACGGCTTCGAGGTCACCATGACCGAAACTCTGTCCGCCAACATGCCGCGCCTCAAGCGCTGGTTGAACGTTCCCTCGGAACTCGAATCGGTGCACACCGCCACGGTGGCCGGATATTTCATCGAGGGCTATGTTCCGGCCGAAGACATCCTGGAATTGCTGAAGGAGAGACCCAGGGCGCGCGGGCTGGCAGTGCCCGGCCTGCCGCGTGGAACACCCGGACGCGAGCTGTCCAACCCCGTCTGCGAAACCGCCTGCACCATCCTCGACAACGCCGGCCAGGAACGCGACATCCGCCGCGAGCGCTACGACACGCTCCTCGTCGGGCCGGACGGCACGACCAGCATCTTCGCCCGGCACTAGAGCCTCCGGCTTCAGTCTCCCGGCAGAAAGTCGGCGTACAAGGATTTTGCCCACGCCGCATCTTCACCGCGCGGCTGCGGGTCGTAGTGCTGGCGCACGGTCTGCGCAATGACGCCGTCACCGCGCAGCCGGTACTCGGCATCGATGCGGACGCTTTCCATCGGATCGACATCCGAGAAGACATGACAGACGCTGTCCGGCAGGCCCGGCTCGGGCAGGTTGCCGCGCGCACGGCCTGCAATCTCGCGCGCGGCGATGCGCCCCAGCCGGTTGGCCAGGTGGCCGCTCTTCGGGTAGTGCCCGAACAGCAGCGATACCCTGTCGATCAGGTCGCCGGTCAGGAATACGCGCTCGTCATCGACAGCGTTAAGGCGCAGCGGAGCTAGTGCGCCCCAGCCGGTCGGCTTGCCGTCGCCGCCGCGCCCCACCAGCCCGGCCTGCCACACCAGATCGCCGGCCTGCTGCGCCGCCATCAGGATGCCATCGTCGAAACGCAGCTCATCGAACTCGGTGACGATCTTCCTGTTGAACGGATCGACGGATTTCACTCCGGCATGGGTCAGGTGCAGAATCCGGTCCGCATAGCGGTCGGCGAAGACGCGGTTGAAGGCCTGCATGCCGGGCCCCGGATCGACGACGATCACTTTCGCCTTGATCCTCCTCTGCTTGAACAGCCAGGCGATCATCACCGCGCGTTCGTAGGGCGCCGGCGGACAGCGGTAGGGCGCCGGCGGAATGGTCATGACGAAATCGCCGCCCTTGAACTCGGCGAGCTTCCGCTTCAGCAGATCGAGCTCGTCGGTGACGAACCCGGCCGGATAGAGCTTGCGCGCCTCCGCGGCGGCTCGGGCATCATCGCCGAACCAGGGCGCATAGTCGTAGCGGATGCCGGCGGCGAGCACCAGCCAGTCGTAAGCAAGCGTGCCGCCCCGCGTAACGACACGCCTCTGTTCGCGGTCGATGGCGGTGACCTCGGCCCGCACGAAGCTGTAGCCCCAGGCGCGGGCGGCAGCGGCATAGTCATGGCGGCGTCCGCCTTCCTCTCCCAACCCGACCAGCCATTTGTTGCTCAGCGGCAGCGAGCGAAACGACGCGCCCCTTTCGACCAGCACCACTTCCAGATCGGGCGCCAGGTCGCGCAAGTGGCGGGCCGCCGTCAGGCCGCCCCAGCCGCCGCCGACGATGACCACGCGCCGCCCCCGGCCGCGCGGCAGCAGCTCGCCGAGCGCCGCGCCGGCGGCCCACGAGGCGCCCATGGCGGCTCCCGCGGCGAGAAAATGACGACGGCTGAGCGTTCTCATTGATCAAGCTACCTGGATGGGCCGGAGCCGGAAAGCGGCCCGATTCCGAAGCATGGCTGATAAGATTCCAAGGTAAGCGTATTATCCAAAAAAATAACCAGTCGAAACCATGAAAGCATTGGTATTGGCCGCGCGAGCCGGCAGCCTTCGCCTCCCGGTTTGCGCTTTGTTGAACGGGGATATCTCCTTCGCCGCATCATGACCGCCGACCCATCGACCATCGAAGACGAGCTCGCCCTGGCCCAGGCAGATTCCCGTGACATGAAGCGCACGGTGATCGCGCTGCGCACGGAGCTGGAGACCGCACACGCGGAAATCCATGCCGCGACGCTGCGCGCCACCCAGGCCAGCGCGGCTGAAATATCGCAACTGAAGACTACCATCGGCGCGCTGCGCGAAGAGCTCGAGCGTGCCCGTATCGAGCTCGAGAAGGCGGTGCAGCACGAGCGTGTCGCCGCGAACCAGGAATCGCAGATGCTCAAGGCCACCGCCGCGGCCCTGCGCGAGGAACTGGAGCGGGCTCGCACCGAACGCGACCATGCGGTACAAGCGGAGCGCGTCGCCGGACACAATGAAATGCAGCAGCTGAAGGCCACCGCATCCGCCCTGCGCGACGAACTGGAAAAGGCCCGCGCCGATACCGACAATGCGGTGCGCGCCGCGCTGGTCAGCGCGCAAGGGGAAATTTCGCAACTGCGGCAGACCGTCAGCGGCTTGCGCGAAAGCCTGGAACTGGCGCAGATCGACAAGACGAATTCGGTCAATCGCGAACGCAGCCTGTTCGCCGACGAAGGCGCCCAGCTGCAACGCACCATCCAGGCGCTGCGCGACCAGATCGAAGCCGCGCGCCATCCCCCGACATGAACGCCATCGACCCGCCCATCGAAGCAGCCGGCGCGAAGAAGAAACCGGCCGAACGCGATACGGAAAGCCGCCGGCGCCTGCGTCATCTGGAGCTGCTGCTCGAGGTGACGCGCCGCATGGCGAGCTACGGCACGCTCGACGAAGTCCTCCAGGCGCTGGTGGAGATGACCACCACCGAGCTGAATGCCGAGCGCGGTTCGCTGTTCCTCAACGACCCCGACACCAACGAACTCTATTCGCGGGTGGCGCAGGGCAACATCCAGCGCGAAATACGCATCCTCAATACCAGCGGCGTGGCCGGCTACGTCTATACCGCCGGCGAGGCGCTGATCATCCACGACGCCTACGCCGACAGCCGCTTCAACCGCTCGATCGACGAGCAGACCGGCTTCACCACGCGCAACATTCTCTGCGTGCCGATCAAGACGGTGAAGGGCGAGATCATCGGCGTGGCGCAGACGCTCAACAAGCGCAGCGGAAAGTTCACCAGGAACGACCTCAACCTGCTCGAAGCCATGACCAGTCAGGGCACGCTGGCGCTGCAGAGCGCGCAGTTCATCGAGCGCATGCAGGCCATCCGCCGCCAGGAGATGGAGTTCATCGACGTCGTCTCCGAAGTCACCGCCGACATCAAGCTGGGGTCGCTGTTGCAGAAGGTCATGGGCGAGGCCACGCGCCTGCTGAATGCCGAGCGCTCGACGCTGTTCCTCAACGACGAGAAGACCAGCGAACTCTGGTCCGAGGTCGGCCAGGGACTGGAATCGGTGCAGATCCGTCTGCCCAATCACCTCGGCATCGCCGGTGCGGTGTTCACCCAGGGCAAGGCGATCAACATCCCCTACGCCTACGCCGACCTGCGCTTCAATCCGGCCTTCGACAAGAAGACCGGCTATTTCACCCGCTCGATCCTGTGCGTGCCCATCGTGAACAAGCACGGCAAGGTGATCGGCGTCACGCAAGTGCTGAACAAGCGCGGCGGCCCCTTCACCGGCGAGGACGAATCGCGCCTGCGCGCCTTCACCGCACAGATTTCCATCGCGCTGGAAAATGCCAAGCTGTTCGCCGACGTGCAGAACATGAAGAACTACAACGAGGCGATGCTGGAGTCGATGTCCAATGCGGTGATCACGCTCGACGAGACGGAGAAGATCGCCACCTGCAACGCCGCCGGCCTGCGCATCCTGAGGGTCAACCCGCAGCAGATACTGCAAAAGCCTGCGGCGGAATTCTTCGCCGGCAGCAATGCCTGGGTGCCGGAAAGGCTCAAGCGGGTGAGCGAAACCCAGACCAGCGAGATGGCGATGGAAGCCGAACTGATGGTCGGTGAGGACAAGCTGTCGGTGAATCTCACCGCCCTTCCCCTGCTGTCGATGGAGAAGAAGCGCATCGGCTCGATGCTGATGCTGGAGGACATCTCCACCGAAAAGCGCATGCGTTCGACCATGTCGCGCCTGATGGACCCCGGCATCGCCGACCAGATGCTGGCTGGCGGCGTCGATACCCTCGGCGGCAAGAACGTAGAGGCCACTGTGCTCTTCTCCGACATCCGCAGCTTCACCACGATCACCGAGCAGCTCGGCGCCCAGGGCACGGTCGCGCTGCTCAACGAGTACTTCACGCTGATGGTGGACTGCATTCAGCGCGAGGCCGGCTTCCTCGACAAGTTCATCGGCGACGCCGTGATGGCCGCCTTCGGCATCCCGGTCGGCCACGATGACGACGCCGACCGCGCGGTGCGCACGGCGATCTCGATGATCCGCGAGCTGTGGGCCTGGAACAAGGGCCGCGTCAATGAAGGCAAGGCGCCGGTCGATATCGGCATCGGCCTCAATACCGACAACGTCGTGTCCGGCACCATCGGTTCGAAAAAACGGATGGATTACACCATCATCGGCGATGGCGTGAACCTCGCCGCCCGGCTCGAGTCGGCCTGCAAGCAGTACGGCAGCCACATCCTCGTCAGCGAGTTCACCTACAAGGCGCTGAAGGCGACCTACTTCAGCCGCGAACTGGATCTGGTGGTGGTCAAGGGCAAGACCAAGCCGGTCGCGATTTATGAAATCCTCGACTACCACACGGAAGAATCCTACCCGCAGATGATGGATGCTCTACGTCACTTCAAGTCGGGCCTGGTGAAATACCGGCAGCAGAAATGGGAGGATGCCAAGGCCGAGTTCGGCGAAGTCCTGGCCCTCAACGACCATGACAAGGCGGCGAAGATGTACATCGAGCGCTGCGACCACTTCATCGCGAATCCGCCCGGCGACGACTGGGACGGGGTCTGGGTGATGGAATCCAAATAGGCGCCCCCGTGCTCGGGAGCAAGCCCGCTTTACTTGATGCGGGTCAGGACGGGTCGGCCGGAGGGGCGCTCGGGAGTCGGCGCTGGTGATACGGCGGAGGGTGTCTCCCCCCCGGTCGCATCCGGCGTCCCGCCATCGGCGGCAAGCTGGTCAACCGGTGTTTCGGTGACTTCGAACGCCATGCCCTCGCCGTTCTCGCTGGCGTAGATCGCG
>DAIOGL010000047.1:7843-12062 GCA_036745235.1 Sulfuritalea sp. | reverse complement strand
GGCACCTTGCCTTCCTTCGAAAACGACACAAGCAAGGGATGCTCCTGACGGCAGGAGACGCACCACGAAGCCCATACGTTGAGCAGCCAGACCTTGCCTTTCATGTCCGCCGGCGAGAACGTCTTGTCGACTTGTTCCAGCCGGGGCAGAGTGAAGGCGGGCGCCGGTTTGTCCTTCAGCGGCGACGGCACGTCGCGCGGATTGAGAGTGAGGCCGACGCCGAGGAAAACCAGCAGGACGAAAAACACACCGAGCGGAATCAGAAAGCGCTTCATGCCGGAAGCCCCGCCGGAATCCTGGAGCCGGCCTTGACGCGCAGGCGGTAACGGCGATCGAGCATGGCGATAAACCCGCCCAGGCCCATCAACAGGGCACCGCCCCAGATCCAGTCGACGAAGGGCTTGTAGTAGACCCGCACGCTCCACGCGCCGGTATTGTCGAGCGGTTCGCCAAGCGAGACATACACATCGCGCGTGAATCCGGCGTCGATTGCGGCTTCGGTCATGGGCATCTGCGACGAGAAATAGTTGCGCTTCTCAGGATGCATGGTCTTCAGCACGCGGCCGTCCTTCGACAGTTCGACACTGCCGACTGAAGCGCGATAGTTGGGGCCCGGAGCCTCCTTCACGCCGAGCAGGCGGAAACCGTAGCCGCCGACATGCACGGTATCGCCCGGCTCCATGCGCACGTCCTTTTCCTCCTGGTAGCCGCCAACCATCGACACGCCGATGACGAATACGGCAATTCCGAAATGCGCGAGCTGCATGCCCCAGAACGATGCCGTCGGCCGGCCCATCTTCATCCGGTCGATGATCTGGAAGACGCCGCTGGCGGTGATCCAGACGGCCAGCAGGGAACTCATCGCGGTCAGCGGCGTCCACGAGCCCATCAGCAGCGGCAGGCAGATGCCGGCGATGACGGCCAGCACCATGCTCGCCCGCAAGCGGCGCGCGATGGACTTGAGGTCGGCGTGCTTCCAGTGCGCCAGGGGACCAATGGCCATCAGCACCAGCAGCGGTACCATGACCGGCACGAAGACCGCATTGAAATAGGGCGGCCCCACCGAAAGCTTGCCCATGCCGAGCGCATCGATCAGCAGCGGATAGAGCGTACCGAGCAGCACGCTGCCCGCAGCAACCACCAGCAGTACGTTGTTCATCAGCAGCATGGTCTCGCGCGAAACCAGGCCGAACCGCCCTCCGGCACTGACCTTCGGCGCCCGCCAGGCAAACAGCGTCAGCGAACTGCCGATCACGATGGCAAGCAGGACCAGGATGAACACACCACGACGCGGGTCCGTGGCGAAGGCATGCACTGACGTCAGCACGCCGGAGCGGACCAGGAAGGTGCCCAGCAGCGACAGCGAGAACGCCGCGATGGCCAGCAGCACGGTCCAGTTCTTGAACGCACCCCGCTTCTCGGTCACGGCGAGCGAATGGATCAGGGCCGTGCCCACCAGCCAGGGCATGAAGGATGCATTTTCCACCGGATCCCAGAACCACCAGCCGCCCCAGCCCAGCTCGTAATACGCCCACCAGCTGCCCAGCGCGATGCCGAGCGTCAGGAAGACCCAGGCCGCCGTGGTCCATGGCCGCGACCAGCGCGCCCAGGCCGCATCAAGCCGGCCGGAAATCAGGGCCGCGATGGCGAAGGCGAAAGCCACAGAGAAACCGACATAACCCATGTAGAGCATCGGCGGATGGAAAACCAGACCGGGGTCCTGCAGCAGCGGGTTCAAATCGCGTCCTTCCGCGGCGGCCGGCAACAGACGCTCGAAGGGATTCGAGGTAAACAGGATGAACGCCAGCAGGCCGATGCCGACCAATCCGAGTACCGCAAGCACGCGCGCCACCATGACTTCAGGCAGCTGGCGCGAGGCCAGCGACACGGCAGCACCCCAGCCCGCCAGCATCAGCACCCAGAGCAACAGGGAACCTTCGTGACCGCCCCATACGGCCGAAAAGCGATACAGGGCCGGCAACTGCGTATTGGAATGCTGGGCGACGTAGCTCACCGAGAAATCGCTGGCGATGAAGCTCTGTGCCAGGCAACCGAAAGCAATCGCGATCAGCAGGAATTGGGTTTGCGCTGCCGGCCGCGCCAGAGCGATCCATTGCGCCTGTCCGCGTTGGGCGCCGATCAGAGGCAGCAACCCCTGCGCGACGGCAACCACGAAAGCGAGGATGAGAGCGAAGTGTCCGAGTTCTGGAGTCATGGTTTTTTCTGTGCCTGATCGATGGCGTGCTTGGCTTCGGGGGGCATGTAGTTCTCGTCGTGCTTGGCCAGCACTTCGGTGGCAACAAACACACCGTCGGCGCCCAGCCTGCCCTGCACCACGGCACCCTTGCCGTCGCGGAACAGGTCGGGAAGAATGCCGGTGTAGGCAACGGGAATTTCCTTGACGGTATCGGTCATGACGAAACGCACGGTCATGTCCTGCCGTTTGACCGAGCCCTCCTTGACCAGTCCGCCGATGCGGAAAGCCTTGCCTTGCGGCGACTTGCCGGCAGCGACCTCAGAGGGCGTAACGTAGAGCGCGATGTTGCTGTCGAGGGCGTTCAGCGTCAATACCGCGGCTATCGCCAGCGAGGCCAGTCCGCCGACGATCAGTGCAATGCGTTTCTGTCTGGGTTTCATGAAATTCGTTGTTGGGTTTCAAGTTCGTCGGCAAGCCGCTCGCGGATGAGGCTCTTGCGAACCTCGCTAAGACGCCGCTTGGCGAGAAAAGGTTCCACGATCATGAGCAGCGCGCAGGCACCGAAACTGCCCCAGACATACAAGGCATAGCCGCCCATGGCGAAGAACTCGCCTACGCTATTCCAATGCATGCTTCACCCATTCCGTGTGTCGCTCGCGCTCGAGAATGATGGCGCGCACCCTGGTCAGCGCCACGGCGATGGAATACATCCAGAAGCAGAGCGCCATCAGCAGCATTCCCCAGAGCATGGTCTGCGCCATCGACGGCGCCTTGGTGAGATTGATCGTCGAGCCCTGATGCAAGGTGTTCCACCATTTCACCGAGAAATAGATGATCGGAATATTGACCACTCCCACCAGCGCCAGGATCGCCCCGGCCTTGTCGGCACGGCGCGGGTCGTCGATCGCCGCCTGCAGCGCCATGAAGCCGAGATAGAGAAAGAACAGGATCAGTTCGGAAGTCAGTCGCGCGTCCCAAACCCACCACGCGCCCCACATCGGCTTGCCCCACAGGGCGCCGGTCCATAGCGACAATGCCGCCATCAGGGCGCCGGTAGGCGCCAGCGACTGCGCCATCATCCCCGAAAGCCGCGTGTTGAGCGCCAGTCCGAGTCCTGCCCAGAAGGCCATCACCAGATAGAGGAACATCGACATCCACGATGCCGGCACATGGACGAAGATGATCCGATAGCCTTCCCCCTGCTGCGCATCGGTCGGCGCGACGAAGAAGGAGATCCACAACCCGGCAATGCCGAACGCGACGGCGGCGGCCCAGAACCACGGGATCATGCGCCCGGCAAGCGGATAGAAGCTCTGCGGGCTGGCAAACCTGAACCACTGAATAATCGACTGTCTCACTCCAACGCAATCCTCAATGCCGCCGTGGTCGCCCACGGCGCAAAAAAACCCGCCACCGCCAGCATCGCTGCCAGCAATGACAAATGCCCACCTGCGTCCAGACCCGCGATGTGGGCTTCCACCGCCCCCGCCCCGAAGATCAATGCCGGGATGTATAGCGGCAATACCAGCAGCGCCAGCAACACGCCGCCGCCACGCACTCCGAGCGTCAGCGCGGCACCAATTGCGCCAATCAGGGACAGCAATGGCGTACCCAACAATAACGCCAGGGTCAGAATGCCCAAGGTCGAAGCATCGAGATCGAACTGCAAGCCGAGCACCGGCGCCAGCAATACCAGGGGCAAACCGCACAACAACCAATGTGCCAGTATTTTACCGGCAACCAGCAGTCCCAAGGGGGATGGCGACAAGGCCATCTGTTCCAGAGTGCCGTCCACATGATCAGCCGAAAATAGCCGCGGCAAGCCGAGAAGAGTCGCCAGCAAGGCGGCAACCCACAGGATGCCCGGAGCGATCTTCTTCAGCAGTACGGGTTCCGGCCCAATCCCCAGGGGGAACAGGCTGGTGACGATGACGAAAAAGAACACGGCCGTCAGCACCTCGCTCCTGCGCCGCAGGGCCAGCAGCAGATCGCGGCGCACCGTCGCGAGAAAGGCGTTCATAG
>DAIOGL010000047.1:0-7743 GCA_036745235.1 Sulfuritalea sp. | reverse complement strand
CGCCGCAGGGCCAGCAGCAGATCGCGGCGCACCGTCGCGAGAAAGGCGTTCATAGGACTACCGTCCCTCCGGCCCCCCGCCCAAGGCAGGGGGTGACGGCCGTTCGCCGCTGCACGGCTCCATAAGTGGGCTGCGCCTCCCTTGGGGCGGCCCGGCAGGAGGCGCTCATAGCACCAGCGCCTTGCCGCCAGGCACTGGCAGCGGCTGGTGGCTGGTCAGTACGGCGAGTCCGCCCGCGGACAGATGCTCGGCGATCAAATCCCCAAGCAGCTTCACCGCGGCGACATCCAGTGCGTTGAAGGCTTCGTCGAGCACCCACAAGACCGCCGGGCGCGTCAGCAGTCGCGCGAGCAGCACGCGCCGCTTCTGCCCCGCGGAAAGCACGCGCACGGGCAACTC
This sequence comes from Sulfuritalea sp., assembly GCA_036745235.1. Lineage (GTDB taxonomy): Bacteria > Pseudomonadota > Gammaproteobacteria > Burkholderiales > Rhodocyclaceae > Sulfuritalea. The sequence continues at coordinate 7,344 of DAIOGL010000047.1, read as the reverse complement.
TTCGCGGCCGCGCAGGCCAAGCCGGATCAGGGCCGCCATCGCTGTACGCTCGTCGAGCTCAATACCGTCGAGCGCGGCCGCGAGACGCAGATTCTCCAGCGGCGTCAGGTCTTCCTTGACCGCGGCATGGTGTCCAAGATAGATCAGGTCGCGTCGGAATTCGATCGAGGGCGTCGGCTCATTGCGCCAGCGTATCTCACCGGCATCGGCCGGGGAGAGGCCAACCAAGAGTCGCATCAGGCTGGTCTTGCCTGAGCCGTTTTCCCCCTGCACGTGCAACCACTCGCCTGCGGCGAGCGAAAACCCGACGTCGGCAAACAGGCGGCGTTCACCGCGGGAACAGGCGAGACCTGAAACATGGAGCATGGGGCGATTGTGCCCGAAACGGGCGCGGTAGGGCTTGCGCCGAATCAAACGGTGCGTCGCGGCGGCAGCAATACCGATGCGATCGCCATCAGAACCAGCACCAACGCCGCGAAATCCTGCCAGCGCGGCGCCTCCTTCAGGAAGATCATCCCGCTGAAGACGCCCACCACCGGAATGATCAACGAACCGAGCGATGACACGGAGGCCGGCACCATGTGCACCAGCTTGTTCCATGCCCAGTAGCAGAACAGGAGGCCGATGAAGACGTTGTACCAGAAGCCGAACATGGGCCAGAAGCTGATCCGGCCCCATTCGACGCTGTCCAGCACGTGCCCTGCCAGCGCCATGGGCAAGCCGCCTAACAGGGCCTGCCATGCCGTCAGCGACGTGATGGGCATGGGCAGGGGATTGGCCTTGTAGATCACCAGGCCGCCAGCCCAGAAAATGGCAGCGATGATCATCAGCAGCACGCCGACAGGCGCACTGCCGAGCTTTTCCAATTCCGCGCCAATCAGCAGCGCCATGCCGCTCATGCCCAGTGCCAGGCCGATCAGCCGGCGCCGGGTAAGGGGTTCATTGAGGAACCACACCGAAAGCAGGGCACTCCAGAGCGGCATGGTGTAGCCGAGGATTGCCGCACGCCCCGAGGGCAGCAGGCTCAGGCCATAAATCGCGAAAATGTTCCAGCCAACGATGTTGCACGACGCGAGCGCGATCAATTGTCGCCAGCGCCCCGCAGGAACTTTCAAGGACTGGCCGGAAAACCAGGCGATGGCGAACAGACCGATGGAAGCCAGCACCATGCAGTCGCCTCGAAACATCAGACGCGGTATCTCGGTGATCACCGTCTTCATGATCGGCCAGTTGAAGCCCCATCCAAGTGAAAGCAGACCGAGCAGGACGAGGCCGGCGCGTGGAATGGGAGCGGAGGACATGGTGCGCGAGTGTCGCACGGCGATGCGGGCTTTACAATCCGGGCATGTCATCCCCCACCCTGCTCCCCGTTCTGGCCATTGCAGCCCTGCTCTCGCTGGCAACGGCAGGGGTCTTGCTGCTCACGGGACAAGCGGTACCGCAGCTGGCCGCCCACCTGGCTTTCGCCTTGGGGGTATTGCCGCTGATCCTGGCCGCCATGGGTTACTTCGTCCCGGTGCTGACCCGCAGCGGCGCAGTTGGCGTCGCTGCGCGGTGGCCCCCGCTGCTGGCCTTGGCCGGAGGAGCGGTGGCGGTCTTTTCGTTCGCAAGTGATTTTTCACCGATGCTGCTGAGCCTGGCGGCAGCGCTCGGCGGGCTCGCCGCACTGAGTCTCGGCGCATGGACCCTGGATCGGGCGCGCCGCATGTTCGGTCCTCGCCATCGGGGACTGGACTGGTATCTGGGCGCACTCGGGTTTCTGCTGCTGGCGCTGATGGCAGTCCTGCTGATGCCGCTGTTCCCGAGCCAGCGCAACGCGCTGCGCCTGTTTCACCTGCATGCCAATCTGCTCGGCTTCGTCGGGCTCACCGCACTCGGCACTCTGCAAGTCCTGCTGCCCACGTGCCTGGGCGAAGCCGACCGCGATGCCGCGTTGCGTCTGCGGCGCGACCTGAAATGGGCTTTGGCCGGCGCGCTGCTGGTCGCCATCGGCGCGTCCGCATTACTGCCGGCATCGGTCTCAACGATGGCGCCGGCCCTTGCAATGCTGGGCGCCGCGCTCTATGGCGTGGTCGTGCTGCGAATGCTCTTCGCATGGTACTTCAGGTTCGGCAAGGGCCTGCTGCAATGGCATGGCGCCGCACCTTCCCTGGCGGCAGCCACGCTGGGCATGCTCGGCATGCTCGTGCTGGGTGCGGCACATGGTGCGGGCTGGTTGCCGGCGCGCCCAGCGGTCGCCGGCTTTGTCATCGCCTTCCTGCTGCCGCTGGTGAGCGGGGCCGCAGGCCATTTGTTGCCCGTATGGTTGCGACCCGGGGTGCAGGGGCCGTGGCATCAGGCGCTGCGCGCCAGACTGTGCCGTTGGGGCGGAGTGCGCGGGCTGCTCCTGTTGCTGGTCGGATTGGCGATCTCCGTGTCTTGAACCCCGCCCAAGCGGACTCTCGATAGACGCCCAGTCGCCGGGATAATAGGAATGGGATAGCATATTGCTTCAATCATCAACAAGTAGGAGACAAGCCATGGCCCGCAAGAAGAAACTCGATTTCAGCGACATTGCCACCGATCGCAAGAAGGAAAATCTCAATCAGAAGGAATTCTGGGCGAGATACGGGGTCACCCAATCGGGTGGTTCGCGCTATGAGTCCGGACGCAATATCCCAAAGCCGCTGGCGATTCTGCTTTGGCTGCACCGATCCGGAAAGATAGGCGACAAGGATCTCGGCGACGCATTGAAGTGATCGTTTTGGAGAGGAAATGGTGACGCCAGGAGCGTCGCCTCCCTGGAATTTGAAGTGCAGCCTGATCCCGGCGATACGCCAAGCAAAAGCCGAATCAACTTAACTAGTTGATTCGGCTTATTGTTTGGTGGGTTGTGAGTGGCTCGAACACTCGACCTACGGATTAAGAGTCCGCTGCTCTACCAACTGAGCTAACAACCCGAATTTCAAATTATATATTACGGTGGTGGGTCGGGCGAGATTCGAACTCGCGACCAACGGATTAAAAGTCCGCTGCTCTACCGACTGAGCTACCGACCCTAACCCAGAAGGGCGCGAATCGTACAGACCTTCCGTGACGCTGTCAAACTTGCCCGTATATTCGGACAAGTCGCCGATTTCTTGGGCAAACGCACAAAAAAAACGCAACCCGGACTTGGGTTGCGGTTAATTCCACACCAAAGGAGGAGAGGGTGGAGGAGACACGGGTCAAGCACGAACTGACACGATTAACTTGCGATGTCAGCCGGCCTTCAGTTGGAAAAATTCTTTCATAATCTCTGCTGCAATGCAAGGTTTTTTTGTGCATTGCGCAATCAACGAATCAACTGCAAGCGCGTAGCACGCAAAGCGTCTTGATTATATTGATTATTAACGAATTGATTTTGGGTTCCGAGCCAGCAAGTTTTTTTATGAAGTCACCGCTTCACTCGCGCGAAGTCAAAATTGGCCATGTTTGGTGCGATGCGCCATCAGCATCATGCTGTCGCGGCTAGAATGCTCGCCATTGCTCGAAGGGGGATGCGATGGAATGCACGGTACGCTGGCACGAGGGTATGAGTTTTGTTGCCGAGACCGGCAGCGGGCATCTGGTATGCATGGACGGTGCGCCCGATGCAGGCGGCCGCAACCTTGCGCCGAGACCCATGGAACTGCTACTGGCCGGTACCGGGGGCTGCACCGCCTTCGATATCGTCCTGATCCTCAAGCGGGGCCGCCACGAGGTCAGCGGATGCGAAGTAAAGCTTCAAGCGGACCGCGCAGAAACGGACCCCAAGGTTTTCACTAGGATCAACATGCACTTTGTGGTGACGGGGAAGAATCTGAAGCCCGAAGCGGTCGAGCGTGCGGTGAAACTGTCCGCGGAGAAATATTGCTCGGCGTCGATCATGCTGGGCAAGACCGCCGCAATCGACCACACATTCGAGGTCGTCGAGGCCTGATCAGGCAATGTATGACAACTTCGTCATCACCTTGGATGAAAGTTTCATTGCCAACCTGACCGGGGCCGGCAGTTCCCGCGCACCGTAGTGACTCGCCGTTTCGGCGTGGCGCATCTCGTCGGCCTTCATCTGCTCCAGGACTTCCCATGACTTGCGATCCTGCGCCGGCAGTATGGCCTTGTGGCCCTCCAGATGCCCTTCCACCTGGCGCTCGGTTTCGGCCAAAAAGCCCAGACTCCAGGCGTCGCCGAATTTTCCGGCGACCACGCCGATGGCCAGGGATCCGGCATACCAGAGCGGATTGAACAGGCTCTTGCGGCCGCCGAGTTCGGCAATGCGCCGCTCAGTCCAGTTGAGATGCTCGGTTTCTTCCCACGCCGCCTGTTTCAGTTCGCGCTTGATCGCAGGGTCGCGCGAGCTTAGCGCCTGCCCCTGATACAGAGCCTGGGCGCAGATTTCCCCGCAGTGATTGACCCGCATAAGCGCGGCGACGTGGCGCTTCTCGTCCTCGTTCATCTCGCCCTCGGGCAGGTCTTCGCCGGGCATCGGACGACGAGTCGGAGCTGAAACGAAGACGGCCCGTAGCGCCTTGTCCAGCTCCGGAATTAGGATGTCGAACAATTGGAACTCCCTGAAATCCTTCAATTCGCGTCAGGATGCTTGCCGAGTCGCAAGGCATTGCGTCCTTCATCGGCTGTTTTGATGCTCCGCCCCCTCGGACAGAACAGGTCGCGATTCAGTGCCACATGGTGAGGATTGAGCTGCTTGTTTTCGATGGGTCGCCACTCGTTTCGAGCGGCACGTGATTTCGACCAGGTACCGTCGCTGCGACCCGTAGCGTAATGCTTCCAGCTGCGCTCCGCACAATTGATGCCCTCGAAACTGATGTTGGTGGCGCCGCCGGAAGTCTTCACCGCCAGGACATAGCGGACAACCCCATCCGTGCCGACAGAAAGCGTGCTGGCGTCGATGAAATACTTGTTGGTGGCCACTTCGCCGACGTAAACCTCGCGAAGATCTTCCGGCTTCGGGAAGGAAGGGGGTTCAACGTCTTGTTGTTCCTGCCAGGGCGCCGCCTCCTCGAAACCCTCGTTGTATCGCGGGGTCCCGTCGCCAAAGCGCCTCACCTGCGCATCCGCAGTCGCCGCGATGACAAACAGCAGGAAAGCAGGCCAGAACTTCATGTCGCATTGCCCTCCGTATCGCTTTCCCAGCGCGGTACCCGCTCGTCGGGATGCACGAACAGCAGACGTGCCAGTTCGAGCAAGGCAGCCTCATACACGCCGCGCTTGAATTCGATCACGCTGCCCAGCGGCACCCAGTAGTTGTTCCAGCGCCAGGCATCGAATTCCGGATGTTCGCTGGCGCGCAGGCAGACGTCGCTGTCGCGACCGACAAGCCGCAGCAGAAACCATATCTGTTTCTGCCCCTTGTAGGTGCTGCGCCATTCGCGGCGAATCCACTGCTTCGGCACTTCATAGCGCAACCAGTCGCGCGTGCGGCCGATGATCCGCACGTGCTCGGGCTTGAGGCCGGTTTCCTCTTCCAGCTCGCGCAGCATCGCCTGCTCGGGCGTTTCGCCCTTCTTGATGCCCCCTTGCGGGAACTGCCAGGAATGTTCGCGGATCCGCTTGCCCCAAAAGACCTCGTTTCGACTGTTGACCAGAACGATGCCGACGTTCGGGCGAAAGCCTTCACGATCGAGCATGATGCATATTCCAATGATTGATTGGGGATCATTCTTTCACAATCGCGGGCCGCTGGAAAGCTGCATCTGCCGCCTCTGCAAAGTGGCGGCCGCAGGTAAAATGCGCACTTTCCGCCTTCCAGCCTACAGCCATGCGTGCCAGCCAGTTCTTCATCGCCACCCTCAAGGAAGCTCCCTCCGACGCCGAGATCGTCAGCCACAAGCTGATGCTGCGGGCCGGCCTGATTCGCCGCCTCGCCGGGGGCATCTATACGTGGATGCCGATGGGCCTGCGCGTCCTGCGCAAGGTCGAGAACATCGTGCGCGAGGAAATGAACCGCGCCGGCGCCATCGAACTGCTCATGCCGGCGGTGCAACCCTTTGAATTGTGGGAAGAATCTGGGCGCGGCCCAAAGTACGGCCCGGAGTTGCTGCGTTTCAAGGATCGCCACCAGCGCGACTTCGTGATCGGCCCGACGCACGAAGAGGTCATCACGGACGTGGTGCGCCGCGACGTCAAGAGCTATCGCCAGTTGCCGCGCCACTTCTACCAGATCCAGACCAAGTTCCGCGACGAGATCCGGCCGCGCTTCGGCGTCATGCGCGGGCGCGAGTTCCTGATGAAGGACGGCTATTCCTTCCATACCTCGTATGCCGATCTGGAACGCGAATACCGCAACATGTACGAGACATACAGCCGCATCTTCACCCGCCTCGGCCTGCAATTCCGTGCCGTGGCCGCGGATACCGGCGCCATCGGCGGCACCGGCTCGCACGAATTCCACATGCTGGCGGACTCTGGCGAAGACGCGATCGCCTTCTGCCCGGCATCGGACTACGCAGCCAACGTGGAACTGGCGGAAGCCGTTGTTCCCCTGAAAGTCGGCGCCGGCGCTACGGCGGCGATGGAGAAGAAGGCCACGCCGGGCAAGACCAAGTGCGACGACGTAGCCGCTTTCCTCGGCCTGCCGCTGACGCAGACCGTCAAAGCGATCGCCGTGATGGCGGAGAAGGAGGGCGGCAGCGAGTTCGTCCTGCTGCTTCTGCGCGGCGATCATGATCTGAATGAAATCAAGGCGCAGAAGGTGGTCGGGGAATTCCGTTTCGCCCGCGACGACGAAATCGTCGATGCGCTCGGCTGCAAGGCCGGCTATATCGGCGCGGTGGGTTTTTCGGGAAGAGTCGTCGCCGACCGCAGCGTCGCGGTCATGAGCGACTGCGTATGCGGTGCCAACGAAGAGGGCTACCACCTCACCGGCGTCAATTTCGGCCGGGATTTGCCGCTACCCGGAACCGTTGCCGACATCCGCAACGTGGTCGAGGGCGATCCCTCGCCCGACGGCAGGGGCGCGCTCGAACTGTGTCGCGGCATCGAAGTCGGCCACATCTTTCAACTGCGCACCAAGTATGCCGAAGCGCTGAAATGCACCTTCCTCGACGAACAGGGCAAGGACCAGGTCATGGAAATGGGCTGCTACGGCATCGGCGTTTCGCGCATCGTCGGCGCCGCCATCGAGCAGGGGCACGACGAGCGGGGAATTATTTTCCCGGCCACCATCGCCCCCTTCGCCGTCGCCGTCGTGCCGATGAATTACGCAAAGTCCGAGGCCGTCCGCACCGTCGCCGCGGCGCTCCATGCGGAACTGCTCGCCGCCGGCATCGATGCGATTCTGGATGACCGTGATGAGCGCCCCGGCTCGATGTTCGCGGACTGGGA
>DAIOGL010000046.1:8018-12139 GCA_036745235.1 Sulfuritalea sp. | reverse complement strand
GCGGCAGCCAATTTTCGTCAGGTAATCGAGGCATGACCCAGAAATCCGAAACGCTGATCGAGATCGAGGATCTTCATTTCTCCTATGAAGGCCACAAGGTTCTCGACGGCATCAACATGCGCATTCCGCGCGGCAAGGTGGTGGCGATCCTCGGCGCCAGCGGCTCGGGCAAGAGCACCCTGCTGCGTCTGATCGGCGGCCAGTTGCGGCCGGATCGCGGCTGCGTCCGGGTGGACGGAAAAGTCATCCACGAACTGGATCACGCCGGCCTGTATGCGATGCGGCGCAACATGGGCATGATGTTCCAGGCGGGCGGCCTGTTCAGCGACATGAGCGTGTATGACAACATCGCCTTCCCCATGCACGAGCTCACCGACCTGCCGGCCATCATGATCCGCGACCTGGTGCTGATGAAGCTGCAGTCGGTCGGCCTGCGCGGCACCACCGGCCTGATGCCGAACGAACTCTCGGGCGGCATGTCGCGGCGCGTGGCGCTGGCCCGGGCGATCGCCCTCGACCCGATGCTGACGATGTACGACGAGCCCTTCGCCGGCCTCGATCCGATCTCGCTCAACGTGATCGCCGAGTTGATCCGGCGCCTGAACGACGCGATCGGTGCGACCTCAATCGTCGTCACCTACGACGTCTCGGAATCCCTCAAGGTGGTCGACCACGCCTACCTGCTCTACAAGGGCACCGTGGCGGCGGAAGGCCCGCCGGACGAACTGCTGGCGTCATCGGATCCCTTCGTGGTCCAGTTCCTCCACGCCCAGCCCACGGGACCAGTGGCCTTCCACATGGAAGGCGCCCCCTACAACGAAGATCTGCGGATCAACCCCTAGGCGTCAGGACCAGCCCAGCTCGCCGCGAACGATGGCGGCGCCCGCCGCGAGCGCCTGCAGCTTGCCGCGGGCAACGGCGCGCGGCAGCGGCACCATGCCGCAGTTGGTGCACCCGATCAGGCGGTGCGGCTTCACCCATTGCAGCGCCTTGCGCAAGGTGGCCGCGACTTCCTCGGGCGTCTCGATGCGATTGGTGGCGACGTCGATCGCGCCGACCATGACCTCCTTGCCGTCGAGCAGAGCAATCAGTTCCATCGGCACGCGCGAGTTCTGGCACTCGAGGCTGACCTGGTCGATGCGGCTGGCGGCGAGCAGCGGGAAGGTCTGCTCGTACTGACGCCACTCGGCGCCCAGCCCTTCCTTCCACTTGATGTTGGCCTCGATGCCGTAGCCGTAGCAGATATGCACCGCGGTCTTGCAGGGCAGGTCGGCCGCGGCACGCTCGAGCGTCTTCACGCCCCAGTCGCGGACTTCGTCGAAGAACACGTTGAAGGCCGGCTCGTCGAACTGCACGATGTCGACCCCGGCCTCGGCCAGTTCCCGCGCTTCCTGGTTGAGGATCTCGGCGAAGGCCCAGGCCAGCTTCTCGCGGCTGCCGCCGTAGTGGGCGTCGTAGAGGGTGTCGATCATGGTCATCGGGCCGGGCAGGGTGAACTTGATCGGCTGGCTGGTGAGCAGGCGCAGGCGCCGCGCATCCTCGACGAAGACCGGGCGCTTGCGCGACACCTGACCGACGACCGTCGGCACCTCGGCGTCGTAGCGGTCGCGGATGCGCATGGTCCTGCGATTGACGAAGTCGACGCCGTCGAGATGTTCGATGAAGGTCGTCACGAAATGCTGCCGGGTCTGTTCGCCGTCGCCGATGACGCCGATGCCGGCCCGCAACTGGTCATCGACCGCAAGGCGCATCGCATCCATCTTGGCCTGCTCGAGCGTCTCGCCGGAAAGCTGCCAGGGCGCCCAGAGCTTCTCGGGCTGGGCCAGCCAGGCCGGTTTCGGCAGGCTTCCTGCAATGGCAGTGGCAATCGGTTGGGTCATCTCGTCTGCTCCTCGGGGTTGGCGGCGCCGGGCTGTCTGGTTTGTCTCGCGGTTTGCGGCCCGGTAAGGGATTATCGCCCTAAAATTCCGCGCATGCCTTGGCCGCAGGAGATTGCAGATGGGCAAGATTGACCTGGAACACCTTCGCAGCTGGATCGGGAAATCGCGCAGCGACGAGGACCTGATTGCCGCCCGCCACGCGAGGCTGATGGCAGCGACGGTGGATTACCCCGACGTCGGGCGCATTCGCGACGGCGAGCCGTTGCCGCCGCTGTGGCACTGGATCTATTTTCTGGAAGGTCTGCCGGCGCGCGAACTCGGCCGCGACGGCCATCCGGCGCGGGGCGGATTCCTGCCGCCGGTGCCGCTGGCCAATCGCATGTGGGCCGGAGGACGGGTGTCATTCGTCGCGCCGCCGAGGATCGGCTCGACCGTCCGCAAGGAATCCAGCATCCTGGACGTCACACACAAGACCGGCCGTTCGGGCGATCTGGTCTTCGTCACCGTGCTCCACGAACTGAGGTCGCCCCAGGGCGAACTGCTGATCCGCGAGGAACACGACATCGTCTACAAGGACGCAAACGTGCCGGCAAAGACTGGGGTCGTCGCGCCGCCCGGGACGCCGGCGCAATTCAGCAGTAGCTGGACGCCGACGACGACCACGCTGTTCCGGTATTCCGCGCTGAGCTTCAACGGCCACCGCATTCACTATGACGCCGACTACTGTCGTGAGGTCGAGGGCTACCCGAACCTGGTGATTCACGGCCCGCTCCAAGCCACGCTGCTCGCGGGTTTTGCCGAGGAGGCGAGCGGGCGCCGGCTGCGCGACTTCAACTACCGCGGCCTGTCGCCGGCGCTGCTCGGCGACTCGATCACGCTCCATGCGACTGTGCTGGAAGGCCGCGTGGTGCTGTACGCCACCCGCGACAAGGACACGGTGTGCATGCAGGCGGAGGCAACGCTCGCCTGACAGCCGCAGACGCTATAGCCGCCCCTCCCTTGCCCCGACCCGGCAGGCTCCGTCGCGCGGCAATGCACAAAAGAAATAGCACCACGCCATATTACGAAAGGAACAGAATGGAGCTGCACCGGATCCGCAGATTTCAATGATTCCAATGGACGGTGCGGGATGCCAACCCCGGGGAGCAGTGGCAACAGACGTATCCTTCCGCCTGTCGGAGACCATGAGAACAGCTTTAGCGTCATGCTGCGTCTGACCAACCCGCGCCTGCTGGCGGCCGCATGCACCGTGTTTCTGCTCGCGTGCGCGATGGCGGCCGGCCTGATCTGGCAGTCGGAGCAGCGGGACATCCGGGAAGAGCGCAGCCGCGTCACCGCCCAGGCCAAGGACCACGCCCACGCGCTCGAAACCAGCATCGAGCGGGCCTTGTCCGCCACTTTCGCCATGGCCGCGATGGTCCGGCAGGGAAGCGGCAGGATCTCCAATTTCGATGCCACGGCAAGCCAGATGCTGCAGTTCTATCCGGGCGTCTCCGAGCTGGCGCTGGCCCCCGCCGGGGTCATCCGCAACGTCGTGCCGCTGCCCGGCAATGAACGCGCCATCGGACTCGACCTCCTGCACGATCCGGTGCAGGGCAGGGAGGCCGTAATCGCCCGCGATACCGGAAGGTTGACCCTGGCAGGACCGATGGCCCTCGTTCAAGGGGGCACCGGCGTGGTCGGACGCTTGCCGGTGTTCCTCGACGATGCGCAGGGCAAACCCCGCTTCTGGGGCTTCACCAACGTCGTGATCCGCGTCCCCGAACTGCTGGCCGGGGCACGCCTGCCGCAGATGGTGACCCAGGGCATAGATTACGAACTCGCGCGGATCAACCCGTACACCGGGCAAAAGGAGATCATCGCGGCGTCGTCATCGACGCCTTTGGTCGAGCCTGTACAGCAGGACCTGAAACTGGCCTACGACTACTGGAAGCTGAGCGTCGCGCCCGTCAGGGGCTGGGGCGACCGGCCGGGGCTCTGGCTCAAGATTCTGCTCGGGCTGTTATTCAGCCTGCTGCTTGCCTATGTGGCGCTATTGATCGGCAACCTGCGGGTCCACCGCGAGGAGCTGGAGCAGAAAGTCACGGAACGCACGCAGGCACTGGCAAACGCAAACGACGAACTGGCCGGGCGCGAGGCCTTGTTCAGGCAAATCCTCGACACCTCCAGCGTCGCCATCTTCGTCGTCGATCTGGACGGACGAATCACGCAAGCCAACCAGCGCATGGCCGAGATGTTCGG
>DAIOGL010000046.1:4524-7918 GCA_036745235.1 Sulfuritalea sp. | reverse complement strand
TCTCGGTATTCGATGCCGATCTGAACCTGGCCGCCTGCAACGGGCAGTTCAGGCAGCTGCTCGAATTGCCCGATTCGCTGTTCGACAAGCCGGTGGTGAAGTTCGAGGATTTCATCCGCTTCAACGCGGCGCGCGGCGAATACGGCCCGGGCAACAGGGAGCAGCAGATCGCCGCGATCGTCGCCCGCGCCCGCGACTTCAAGCCGCACAAGGTCGAACGCGTGCGCGCCAACGGAACGGCGCTGGAGATTCGCGGCATGCCCTTGCCCGGCGGCGGCTTCGTCACCATCTACATCGACATCACGGAGCGCAAGCAGATGGAAGACCGGGTCCATCAGCTGGCCTTTTACGACACGCTGACCAACCTGGCGAATCGTCGACTGCTCAGCGACCGCATGAGCCAGACCATGGCGGCGGGCAAACGCAGCGGTCTCTATGGCGCGGTGCTCTTCCTCGACCTGGACAATTTCAAGCCGCTGAATGACCTGCACGGGCATGAAGTCGGCGACTTGCTCCTGAGCGAAGTGGCGAGCCGGCTGAAGCGCTGCGTGCGCGAGATCGACACCGTGGCACGTTTCGGCGGCGACGAGTTCGTGGTGATGCTGTGCGATCTGAGTCCGGACGAATCCGAATCGACGGCGCTGGCGATGATCGTCGCCGGGAGAATCCAGGCCGCCCTGTCCGCCCCTTACCTGCTCACGAGGCACGACGAGAAAGCAGGGGCCACGGTCGAACACCACTGCACCGCAAGCATCGGTGTGGCCATGTTCATCGGCCAGGAAACCAGCCAGGACGAAATCTTGAAATGGGCCGATACGGCGATGTATCAGGCCAAGGCGGCAGGACGGAATTCGATCCGGCTTCATGCTCCGGATGCCTGAGTAGGCGCGCCGAGGCGGGCAGCGGTTCGCGTCTCCCCGATGCGAAAGGTCGCCAGTGAAGTGCACTCGGGGCATTCAAATTCCCGGTAAATCGATAACCATTTGCTAATATACGCAACTCCGTCTTTCGCCTCGTCCCGATGATTTCCCGCCGCAATTCCAACCTGGCCACATGGCTGCCTTTTCTCAGGTGGTGGCCGCTGGTCAACCGCACGACCGCGCGCGACGACCTGATCGCCGGACTCACCGGCGCACTGATCGTCCTGCCCCAAGGCGTCGCCTTCGCCACCATCGCCGGCCTGCCGCCGCAATACGGCCTCTACGCGGCCATGCTGCCGGCCGTGATTGCCGCACTGTTCGGCTCGAGCTGGCATCTCGTTTCCGGTCCGACCACGGCCATTTCCATCGCCGTGTTCGCCGCGCTGTCGCACCAGGCCGAACCCGGCTCGGCCCACTACATCAGCCTGGTGCTGACGCTGACCTTCCTCGTCGGCGTCTTCCAGCTGGTGCTGGGACTGGCCCGCATGGGCGTGCTGGTCAATTTCATTTCGCACACGGTCGTCATCGGCTTCACCACGGGCGCCGCCATCCTCATCGCGGCGAGCCAGGTCCGCAGCTTCTTCGGCATCGACATACCGCGCGGCACGCCCTTCTACGAGACCATCCACCAGTTCTTCGTCCAGTTCTCCGTCATCAATCCCTGGGTCACGGCCATCGCCGCCATCACGCTGATCAGCGGCATCCTGACGCGCCGCTACCTGAAGAAGCTGCCCTACATGATCGTGGCCATGGTCGTCGGCAGCCTGGTCGCCGAGGGCCTCAACCTCTGGCTCGGCCAGGATGCCACGGGCATCCGGACGATCGGCGCCCTGCCGGCCACGCTGCCGCCGCTGTCCATGCCCGATTTCTCTCTTGGGTCGCTGCGCGCGACCCTCGGCCCGGCGCTGGTCATCACCATGCTGGCGCTGACCGAGGCGGTATCGATCAGCCGCGCCATCGCCGTGCGTTCCGAGCAGCGCGTCGATGGCAACCAGGAGTTCATCGGCCAGGGCCTGTCCAACATCGCCGGCGCCTTTTTCTCGGGCTACGCCTCGTCCGGGTCGTTCAACCGCAGCGGCGTCAATTACGAAGCCGGTGCGCGCACGCCGCTGGCCTCGATCTTCGCCTCGATCTTCCTCGCCCTGGTGCTGCTGCTGGTGGCGCCCCTCGCCGCCTACCTGCCTACCGCGGCGATGGCCGGCATCCTGTTTCTGGTGGCCTGGGGCCTGGTCGATTTCCATCACATCGAGTCCATCTGGCACACCAGCAAGGCGGAATCGGCGATCCTCGTGGCGACGCTGGTCGGCACGCTGTTCAACCTCGAGGCCGGCATCTTCATCGGCGTCTTCCTCTCGCTGGTGATGTTCCTGTTTCGCACCTCGCGCCCCGAGATCATTCCCGTGGTGCCGGCGCCGGAGGAAGGCGCCTACCACTTCGTGCGCGCCCGCGGCCAGCCGGAGTGTCCGCAACTGCGCATCGTGCGCGTGAACGGTCCGCTCTACTTCGGCGCCGCCAACTACGTGCAGCAGGCATTGCAGCAAATCGACGAGGACAACCCGCTGCAGAAGTCCGTGCTGATCGCGGCGGCCAGCCTGAGCTATATCGACGTCGCCGGCGCCGAGGTGCTGGCCCAGGAGGCACGGCGCCGGCGCCGGCTCGGCGGCGGCTTGTACTTCTACCGCCTCAACCAGCCCCTGAAGGACTTCCTCAAGCAGGGCAATTATGTCAAGGACATCGGCGAGGGAGCCTTCTTCCCGGTCATGACCAATGTCACCGGCGCGCTCTACTGGACGCTGGACCCCGACGTCTGCCGGACGTGCAAGGCCCGTATCTTCAAGGAATGCCACGGCAAGCTGCTGCCTGACGGCTTGCGTCGCCAGCGTCTGCTGCTGGCCACCGACGGCAGCGAGTTCTCCCTGGCGCCGACGGCGATCGCCATCGCCCTGGCCAGGAGCTTCGGCGTCACCCTCGACGTCATGACCGCCGTCGCCTCGCCGGACGAACACGAGCAGGCGCGTGCGCGTCTCGCCCCCGTGCTGCACCAGGCCCTGGAGGCCGGCGTCGACAACGAGGAGATCGTGCGCCATGGCAGGCAGCCGGTGCAGGAAGTGATCGCCGGCGCCGCCGCGGCCGACGCCAACATTCTCATCATCGGCCGGCGGCCGCCGCGCGGCGACCTCAAGGACAGACTGCTCGGCGATGCCGCGGCGCAGATCATCGGCAGCGCGCCTTGCCACGTCCTCGTCGCCGGTCCCCAATCCGCCATGTGGCAAAGGCGCATCATCCTGGCCAGCGACGGCAGCGACAAGAGCGACTCGGTCGCCGAGGTCGCCAGCCAGGTCGCCAGGGTCACCGGCATCCCCGTCACCATCGTCTGCGCCGTCGCTCACGACAAGGACCGCGCCGACGCGCTGGCCGACGCCGAGCACAAGGCCGGCCTGATGCGCCTCGACGGAGTGGACTGCGACACGCGC
>DAIOGL010000046.1:0-4424 GCA_036745235.1 Sulfuritalea sp. | reverse complement strand
GCAGGCACCGGCATCGCGCGCCGGTCGAGCAGCGCCATCCAGCCGCGGATCACGCGATAGAGCACCCACAACCCGGTGCCGACGATCACCATGAACGCCGCCGGAATGCCGATGAAAGTGATCGCCAGCAGCCCGGCCACCACCAGCCACAGGGCGGCGAACCAGAAGCTGCGCAACTGCCAGCGCCAGTGCGTCGCCAGCCAGGTGCCGCGCACCCTGTCGCGAGTGGCGTAGTTGATGATCACGGCGATGATCGACGGCCAGCCGAAGACGAAGGCGCCGATGATGGTGGCGGAGCTGACGATTCCCGACGCTGCCGACAGCGCGTGCAGGCCGTACATGACGTGGCACCAGGCGCGCGGCCCCTCCAGGTCGCCCTCGGGCTGGCCGTTCGCTTCGTCGTGCGCAGGAATCACTTCGGGTTCGGTCATTGCGGCTCCTAGAGTCCCAGGTCTTGCCACAGCGCATCGACGCGCTGCCTGACGGCCGGGTCCATGGCGATCGGACGACCCCACTCCCGCGTCGTCTCGCCCGGCCACTTGTTGGTCGCATCGATGCCCATTTTGCTCCCCAGGCTCGCCACCGGTGACGCGAAATCGAGGTAATCAATGGGCGTGTTCTCGGCTATCAGGGTGTCGCGCGCGGCATCGACTCGCGTGGTCAGCGCCCAGATCACTTCGGGCCAGGATCGCACATCGACGTCGTCGTCGGTGACGATGATGAACTTGGTGTACATGAATTGGCGCAGGAAGCTCCAGATGCCGAACATCACGCGCTTGGCATGCCCCGGATACTGCTTCCTGATGCTGACCACGGCCATCCGGTAGGAACAGCCCTCGGGCGGCAGGTAGAAATCGACGATCTCGGGAAACTGCTTTTGCAGCAGCGGAACGAAGACTTCGTTCAAGGCGAGGCCGAGCATCGCCGGCTCGTCCGGCGGCTTGCCGGTGTAGGTGGAATGGTAGATCGGGTCGCGGCGCATGGTGATGCGCTCGACGGTGAACACCGGAAACTCGGCCACTTCGTTGTAATAGCCGGTGTGGTCGCCGTATGGACCCTCCGCCGCCACTTCGCCGGGGTTGATGAAGCCTTCGAGGACGATCTCGCTCGATGCCGGCACCTGCAGGTCGGAGCCCAGACACTTGACCAGCTCCGTCTTGGCGCCGCGCAGCAGCCCGGCGAACTGGTATTCCGACAGCGTGTCGGGAACCGGCGTGACCGCCGCCAGTATCGTTGCCGGATCGGCGCCGATCACCACCGCGATCGGGAAGGGCTCGCCGGGATGCGCCGCGCAATGCTCGCGAAAATCCAGCGCGCCGCCGCGATGCGCGAGCCAGCGCATGATGAGCTTGTCGGGCGCGATGAGCTGCTGGCGGTAGATGCCGAGGTTCTGCCGGGTCTTTTGCGGCCCGCGCGTGACGACCAGGCCCCAGGTGATCAGGGGCGCCACGTCGCCGGGCCAGCAGGTCTGCACCGGCAGTCGCCCCAGGTCGACGTCCTTGCCTTCCCACACCACATCCTGGCAAGGCGCCGAGTTCAGCAGCCTGGGCGCCATGTGCAGCACCTGCTTGAATACCGGCAGCTTCTCCCAGGCGTCCTTGAGTCCCTTGGGCGGTTCCGGCTCCTTGAGAAAGGCCAGCAGCGTGCCGACGTCGCGCAGGCGTGCCTTCCAGTCGAGGCCGGCATCATCCTCGCCTTCGCCGGCGGCGATGCCGAGCGCCACGCGGCGCGGCGTGCCGAACAGGTTGACCAGCACCGGAATCGAATGACCCTTCGGCTTTTCGAAGAGCAGCGCCGGCCCGCCGGCACGCAGGACGCGGTCGGCGATCTCGGTCATTTCCAGTTTCGGGTCTACCTCGACGGCGATGCGCTTGAGTTCGCCGAGCGCTTCGAGTTGGGCGATGAAATCGCGCAGGTCGGTATATTTCATGATGTTAGTTTAACCGCCCGCGTCTCGCCGTGCTTCATCAGCCATATGCGGTCGGGCGAGAGTCGGCGCTGGCGCAACGCCGATTCCAGATCCTTGGGCGGTTGATCGAAGGCTTCCCGGGACAGGCCGAAGGTGCCCCAATGCACGCCCAGGGCCTGCTTCGCCTCGAGGTCGAGGACGATCTGCACGGCGTCGTCGGGATTCAGGTGATGCGGGCGCATGAAGTCGCGCGGCAGATAGGAGCCGACCGGCAGCGCCACGAAATCGACCGCGCCGAAGCGGCGCCGGATCTCCTTGAAATCGGCCGAATACCCGGTGTCGCCGGTGTACAGGAAACGCCAGGGCGGCACATCGGCCCGCCGCCACTCGAGCACGAAGCCGCCCCACAGCGTGGCATTGGTGTCGAAGGGACCGCGTCGGCTCCAGTGCTGCGCGGGTGTGAAGCGCAGCGTCAGTTCGCCCGCTGCTTCCAGTGCATCCCACCAGTCCATCTCGCTGACCTGATCGAAGCCGTGCCGGTCGAACCAGGCCTTCACGCCGAGGGGCACCACGAAGCGCGGCGTCTGTCCGGCGGCGAGCAGGCGCCTCAAGGTGGCGTAATCGAGATGGTCGTAGTGGTTGTGCGAAATCAGCACCAGGTCGATCGGCGGCAAGGCTTCCGGTGCCAGAGGTACCGGCACATGGCGGCTGGCGCCGAGATGGACAAATCCCGCGTCGGGACCGGCGGCGGCGGAGAGTTGCGGATCGATCAGGATGTTCATCCCGGCCACCTGCAGCAGCAGGCTCGCATGTCCCAGCCAGGTGATCTGCGGCGCCTGCGCGCGGACGGCCAGCCGGGCATGATCCACCTCGACGCTCCATTCCCGGGCGAAGGCCTCATAGCCGCCTGCCGGCGGCGTCGCGGGACGAAAGTCGCCGCGCAGGTGGCGCAGCAGGATTTCATGCCATGCGAACTGGCCGGCGGCGATGGCCGGGTCGGAATTGGCGAACCCCCTTGACCGGTGATGCGCCTTCGCCGCCAGATGAGGGTCGTTCATCGCACTGCCTGCGGCCGGGAGGAGTTCAGGCCCGCCGCGAGGCGCGTCACTGCGCCAGCCAGGGCCGCAGATTCAGCTCGGCGACGATGCCGAGGAAGATCGCCGCGCCGAACCAGTTGTTGTGGCGAAACGCGGCGAAGCATCCGTCGCGGCTGCGATCGCGGATCAGCGTGTAGTGATACCCGGCCAGTCCGGCCGCGGCAGCCAGTCCGGCGAAATACCAGGCACCGTATTGCAGCCGCCAGCCGACGACGGCCAGGATGCCGAGCATGACGGCGTAGCAGATCATCACCGCCGGCACATCGAAGCGGCCGAAGGTGATCGCCGCGGTGCGGATGCCTATCTTGAGGTCATCCTCGCGATCGACCATGGCGTATTCGGTGTCGTAGGCCAGCGCCCAGAAAATGTTGGCGAGCAGCAGGGTCCAGCCCAGGGGCCCGACTTCGCCGGTCGCCGCGGCGAACGCCATCGGAATGCCGAAGCCGAAGGCGACGCCGAGATAGGCCTGCGGCAGAAAGAAGAAGCGCTTGGTGAAGGGGTAGCTCGCAGCAAGAAACACGGCGATCAGCGCCAGCCGCCAGACCTCGCGAAAGATCGGCAGCACCAGCAGGAAGGCACAGAGGATCAGCACGCCGGCAAGGATCAGCGCCTCGCGGATCGAGACCGTGCGCGCCGCCAGCGGCCTGTCCTTGGTGCGCTCGACATGCGGGTCGAAATCGCGGTCGGCGTAGTCGTTGATCACGCAGCCGGCGGAACGCATCAGCAGCGTGCCCAGGGCGAAGATCCAGACCAGCATCCAGTGCGGCTGCCCGCCGGTCGCGATCCACAAGGCCCACAGCGTCGGCCACAGCAGCAGCAGCGTGCCGATCGGCTTGTCCAGCCGCATCAGCTTTTCGTAGAGGTCGAGGCGCTGCTTGAGTTCAGCGAGAGTCATGCGGCAAATTTTACGCCTTGAGCAACTCTTCGCGGCCGCCCAGCCAGCGCTGCAGATGCGCGGCGGCCGCCTCCGGCGCATTGCGCAGCATGTCTTCCGCCACGGCGCGCGCCTGCTCGACCAGTGCCGCATCTTCCAGATCGGCATAGCGCAGCAGCGGCAGGCCGCTTTGCCTGCTGCCGATGAACTCGCCGGGGCCGCGCAGGCGCAGGTCTTCGCGGGCGATCTCGAAGCCGTCGGTGCTCTCGAAAATCACCTTCAGCCGCGCCCGCGCCAGCTCGCCCAGCGGCTGGGCGTAGAGCAGGATGCAGGCCGACTGGGCCGTGCCGCGTCCGACACGGCCGCGCAACTGGTGCAGCTGCGCCAGGCCGAAGCGCTCGGCATGCTCGATCACCATCAGGCTGGCGTTCGGCACATCGACGCCGACTTCGATCACCGTGGTCGCCACCAGCAGATGAATCTCGCTCGCGACGAAGGCCGCCATCACGGCGGCCTTTTCGGCGGCCTTGAGGCGGCCATGGAC
>DAIOGL010000045.1:8555-12322 GCA_036745235.1 Sulfuritalea sp. | reverse complement strand
ATCCGGCTGGGTTGGCGCATGGGCCTGCTCGGGGGCGCCTGCACCCTGGCATCCTACGGACTGGCGTTGTGGGCGATGACGCGCGCGCCAATAGCGCTTGTCGCGGCACTGAGGGAGACGTCGGTGGTGTTTGCGGCGATCATTGCGGCCACCTTGCTCAAGGAGCCGATTACCCGAATCAGGTACGTGTCGATTGTTGCCGTGTGCGCCGGCGCAGTCACAATCAAGGTTTTCTAGCCCGCCGCGCTGGTCCGGTCGAGATCGAGCGCCAGCTTGATGCCGAAGCGGCCTGCGGTGCCGCGCAGATGGTCGAGTGCGCAGCGCCGCGCGGCTTCTGCATCGCCGCGGGAGATGGCTTCGAACAGGGCGCGATGCTCGCGTTGGGCTTCCTGCGGGTGGGCAAGTTCGCGGCGGGTCCCATGCCAGGACAGCTTGCGCGAATCAGAAAAATGCCGGCCGAGAAATTCGACCAGCCGGCTGACGTAGGAATTGTGGGTCGCCTTGGCCATGGCGATATGGAAGTTGTCGTCCGCTTCCGTTCCGTCGTGGCCTCCGGCCATTGCCTCATCCATTTCCCGCAGGTGGCGGGACATGGCATTGAGATCCCTCTTGTTGCGGCGCTGGGCGGCGAGTTCGGCCACAGCGCCCTCGACCATGACACGCAGTTCGAAGATGTCGCGCAATTCGTCCATTTCCGAACCGACACCCTTCCAGAAGCGCAGGTTGATGGTCTTCGGCGCATCGACTACGAAGGCACCCGAGCCCTGGCGGGTTTCGATCAGACCATCGGCCTTGAGGCGCGCAATGGCCTCGCGAACTACCGCACGACTGACGCCGAACGCTTCGCCCAGCGCTTTTTCCGTTGGCAGGCGATCGCCCGGTTTCAGCTCGCCGCGCGCGATGCGACGCTGCAAATCGCCACCAACCTCTTCGGACAGGCGCAACGGCCGCGCGATGCGGCTCAGTTCGGACCCGATTTCGGCAGCTTTGGGATGGGTGGCTGACATGGACGCCTTTTAGTTGTTGTCCTATTGTCAGACAAATTCTCTTTCTGGTAAAGTGGTCCCGTCTTTCGCAGTGCCCGATACATCCGCAACCAAAAAGGCAGGCCGTCATGCAATTTCAAAAGCGGCCGCAAACTTACATTTGTTCTCAGGAGGAGACTATGTCAGACACCAAGCAACCCGAGCAGAAACCGTCCCGCCGCAAGTTCCTCGCTGCTGCCGTCACCGGTAGCGTGGGTGCCGCCGCTGCGGGTTTCCCGATGATCGCCAAGGCGCAAGCAGGCCCGGTCAGCATGCGCTGGCAGTCGACCTGGCCGGCCAAGGACATCTTCCACGAATACGCCCTCGACTTCGCCAAGAAGGTCAATGACATGACCGGCGGCGATCTCAAGATCGAGGTGCTGCCCGCCGGTGCCGTGGTGCCCGCCTTCGGTCTGCTGGAAGCGGTGTCGAAGGGCACGCTGGACGGCGGCCACGGCGTCCTCGGTTACCACTACGGCAAGCAGAACGCACTCGCCCTGTGGAATTCCGGCCCGGCATTCGGCATGGATGCCAACATGCTGCTGTCCTGGCACAAGTACGGCGGCGGCGCGGAGTTGCTGAGCAAGCTCTATGCGTCGATCGGGATCACCACGGTACAGTCCTTCCTCTACGGTCCGATGGCGACGCAGCCGCTGGGCTGGTTCAAGAAGCCGATCACCAAGTCATCCGATTTCAAGGGCCTCAAGTTCCGCACCAACGGCCTGGCGATCGACTTGTTCACCGCGATGGGAGCTGCAGTGAATGCACTGCCCGGCGGCGAAATCGTACCGGCCATGGACCGCGGTCTGCTCGATGGAGCCGAGTTCAACAACGCCAGTTCGGACCGGCTGCTCGGTTTCCCCGACGTGTCCAAGGTCTGCATGCTGCAGAGCTACCACCAGAGCGCCGAGACTTTCGAGATCATGTTCAACAAGCCGAAGTACGATGCCTTGCCGGCAAAGATGAAGGCGATCATTTCCGGTGCCGTCGAAGCAGCGTCGGCCGACATGTCGTGGAAGGCCATCGACCGCTATTCGAAGGATTACATCGAGCTGCAGACCAAGGACAAGGTCAAGTTCTACAAGACCCCCGATTCGTTGCTGCAGGAGCAACTCACGTTGTGGGATGCGATAGTGGAGAAGAAGTCGGCGGAAAATCCCCTGTTCAAGGAAATCGTCGCGTCGCAAAAGGCCTTCGCCCAGCGCGCCGTGAAATGGGATCAGGACACGATCATCAATCGCCGCATGGCCATGAACCATTTCTTCGGAGCCAAGAAGGCCGCCCCCAAGAAGAAGGCTTGAAGTATTTCGCAAGATTCATCAACCATCCGGGCAGAGTCCGGATGGTTGATTTTTTTGAGCAGGGCAGACCATGCAGAAACTATTTCTATTCGTCGACAAGGTAAGCACCAGGGTCGGGCACGCCTTTTCCTGGCTCATCCTGGTGCTGACGCTCATGATTACCTGGGAAGTCTTCTCGCGGTATGTCCTCGATCATCCGCATCCCTGGGCTTTCGATGTCATGATCATGATGTACGGCACCATGTTCATGATGGCCGGAGCCTACACCCTGTCAAAGAACGGGCATGTTCGCGGCGACGTGCTCTATGGTTTTTTCCCGCCCCGCCTGCAGGCCGGACTCGATCTCGCCCTTTACATCCTGTTCTTCATTCCCGGGGTCGTGGCCCTCGCCTGGGCCGGCTACTCCTATGCCGCCGATTCCTGGGCCATCAAGGAACTCTCCAACATTACGTCCGACGGCCCGCCCGTCTACCCGTTCAAGACCATGATCCCGCTGGCGGGCGCCTTGCTGCTGATACAAGGCGTGGTTGAGATCATGCGCTGCATCGTCTGCCTGCAAAAGGGCGAGTGGCCCTCGCGTGAGGAGGACGTGGAGGAAGTCGACGTCGACAAGCTGAAGGAAATGGTGCATGTCAAGGATGCAGACATTGCCGACCTCGATGCGATCGTGGTTGCCCAGGAAGGGGCCGAAAAGTGAAAAAGGAAATCTGGTTCGGCCTGGCAATCCTGGCTGCCGTGGTCATCGGCGTATTCGTCCTGATGCCTGCGCCCTCGCAGATGACCAATGGCCATCTGGGACTCCTGATGCTGGCTCTGATCGTGGTTGCCATCATGCTGGGTTTTCCCACCGCATTCACCCTGATGGGCATGGGCATGATGTTCGCCTGGTTTGCCTTCCGCAGCAGGGCTCCGGACCTCGCGGTACAGCAGACGCTCGACCTGATGGTGCAGCGGGCCTACTCGGTGATGTCAAACGACGTGCTGATCTCGATCCCGCTGTTCGTATTCATGGGCTATCTTGTCGAACGTGCCAACCTGATCGAAAAGCTGTTCAAGAGCCTGCACCTGGCCATGGCCAGAATTCCGGGATCGCTGGCCGTGGCGACGGTGGTCACGTGCGCGGTGTTCGCCACCGCGACCGGCATCGTCGGCGCCGTGGTGACTCTGATGGGCCTGCTGGCCCTGCCTGCCATGCTCAAGGCCGGCTATCACGTCAGGCTTGCGGCCGGCGCGATCACCGCAGGCGGTTGCCTCGGAATCCTGATTCCGCCTTCCGTATTGCTCATCGTTTATGGCGCCACGGCAGGTGTTTCGGTGGTGAAGCTGTACGCCGGCGCTTTCTTCCCCGGCATCATGCTGGCGACGCTGTATGTCGGCTACATCATCGTCGTGGCAAAGCTGAAACCGAACCTGGCGCCGCCGCTGTCCGAGGAAGACCAGA
>DAIOGL010000045.1:6846-8455 GCA_036745235.1 Sulfuritalea sp. | reverse complement strand
GCGGCCAAGGCGGAAGCGGCCAAGGCGGAAGCGGCCAAGGCGGAAGCGGCCAAGGCGGAAGCGGCGGAACCCGCCGAGCGCGTGCCCGCTCCGATGGGTTACTGGATCACCTTTGGTATCGGGATTGCGGCACTCGGAATCTTCTATGCCATCTTTACCTTCGCCCGGCTGGAAATCTTCAAGATGCTGCTGGGATCGTTCTTCCCGCTGGCGATGCTGATCCTGGCGGTGCTCGGCACCATCGTCTTCGGACTGGCAACGCCGACCGAGGCGGCGGCGATGGGCTCGATGGGAGGCTTGCTGCTGGCGGCCGCCTACGGCCGGCTCAACATGGGCGTGGTAAAGGAATCGGTGTTCCTTACCGCCAAGACCAGCGCCATGGTGTGCTGGCTGTTCGTCGGCTCGAGCATTTTCTCCGCGGCCTTCGCCCTGCTCGGCGGGCAGGAGATCATCAACCAGTGGGTGCTGTCGCTGGACATGACGCCGACGCAGTTCATGATCCTGGCCCAGGTCATCATCTTCCTCCTCGGGTGGCCGCTGGAGTGGACCGAAATCATCGTCATCTTCATGCCGATCTTCATTCCCCTCCTGCCGCACTTCAACATCGATCCCTTGTTCTTCGGCCTGCTGGTCGCGCTCAACCTGCAGACCGCCTTCCTTTCGCCGCCCGTGGCGATGGCGGCTTTCTATCTGAAGGGCGTCTCGCCGCCGCATGTGACACTGAATCAGATCTTCCTCGGCATGCTGCCGTTCATGGCCATCCAGGTAGTGGCGCTCATCCTGCTCTATGTCTTCCCGGGCATCGGGCTGTGGCTGCCGGAGGTTCTGTACAAGTGACGCAGCAACTGAGGCGGCAGATGGGGAAACTGCAGCGTGATTGAATTCGGAACACCGGCCTTCTGGCTGGCGCTGCTGGAGATCATCGGCGTCAACATCGTGCTGTCGGGCGACAACGCCGTCGTCATTGCGCTGGCGGCGCGCTCGCTGCCGCCGCATCAGCAGAAGAGAGCAATCTTCTGGGGCAGCAGCGCGGCGGTGGCGATGCGCATCGTGCTCACCATCGTCGCGGTGGAACTGCTGAAGTTGCCGGTACTCAAGTTGATCGGGGCCCTGCTGCTGCTGTGGATTGCCGTACAGTTGCTGCTGCCCGAGGAAGAGGGCGACGGCACAGGCGCCGCCGTCTCGGACATGGCAACCGCCATCCGTACCATCCTGATCGCCGATCTGGTCATGAGCCTGGACAACGTGATCGGCGTGGCGGCCGTGGCCAAGGGCAGCATGCCGCTGCTCATCATCGGCCTCGCGATCAGCATTCCGCTGGTGATCTTCGCCAGCACCCTGCTGCTGAAGGTCATGGAGCGCTACCCGGTAATCATCACGCTCGGCGCGGCGCTGCTCGGCTATGTGGCGGGCGAAATGGCAGTCACTGATCCGCTGGTGGTGCCGTGGATCGCGGCGAATGCGACGTGGCTGCACACGGCACTGCCGGTGGCGGGCGTGGCTATCGTGATAGGAATTGGCAAACTGCTGGCAGCGCGCGCCGAGGCGGAGGAAGAGGCGCGGCCGGTGGTCGAAATCGACGCTGCACCCGTTGGTTCGGTAGTGGGGG
>DAIOGL010000045.1:0-6746 GCA_036745235.1 Sulfuritalea sp. | reverse complement strand
ACCATCGCGCATTTCGCCCGCGAGCACGGCATCGACCAGATCCTGATGTGCACCCACGGCCGCTCCGCGGTCGCCGATCTCGTCCTCGGGTCGGTCGCCAAGGGAGTGCTGCAACACACCGACGTGCCGGTGACGCTGGTAAGGTAGCGGTGGAGTCCCGGCATCGGCCGGTCGAACAGGAACAGGCAAGGTGAACACACCATGAAGCCCAGGATATTGGTCAGCCGCGAGGTATTTCCGGAGGTGCTTGCCCGTTTGGCCGAGCATTTCGAGGTCGATAGCAATCAGGCCGATGTCATTCTGGGCGTCGAAGGCCTGATGGCGCGGCTGGCCGACAAGGCCGGAGCGCTGACGGCGGCTACCGATCCGGTGACGGCCGAGGTCGTCGCTGCCGCGCCGTCGCTGAAGGCGGTATGCAACTTTGCCGTCGGCTACAACAACATCGATCTGGCCGCCTGTACCCGTGCCGGCGTGATGGCGACCAACACGCCCGGCGTGCTCGACGACACAACCGCCGACCTCGCCTGGGCGCTGCTGATGGCCAGCGCGCGGCGGTTGCCGGCGGCGGAACGCTGGCTGCGCAACGGCGAGTGGAAGGGCTGGCAGTTCATCCAATGGCTGGGCACGGACGTGCATCACGCCACGCTCGGCATCCTCGGCATGGGACGCATCGGACAGACAGTGGCGCGGCGCGCGCTGGGCTTCGACATGAAGGTGATCTATCACAAGCGCACCCCGTTGCCGGCCGACAAGGAAACTGCCTGTCATGCTACGTGGGTGGACAAGGAAACGCTCTTGCGCGAGTCCGACTTCCTGGTGCTGCTGCTGCCCTATTCGCCTGAAACCCATCACACCATCGGCGCCGCCGAGTTGGCCCTGATGAAGCCCACGGCGCACCTGATCAACGTCGCTCGCGGCGGTATCGTCGACGACCAGGCGCTGATATCGGCGTTGCGCCAGCGCCGACTGGCGGGGGCCGGCCTCGACGTATTCGAGGGCGAACCGAAATTCAATCCCGGATTTCTCGAACTCGACAACGTCGCATTGACGCCGCATATCGGGTCCAGTTCGCGCGCAACGCGCATGGCGATGGCGATGACCGCGGCGGACAACCTGATCGCGGCGCTATCCGGCCAACGGCCCCCCAACCTGCTGAATCCCGACGTGCTGCGATGAGCGCCGTCGCCGTCCGGCCTGCGGTCATGCTTGGTCTCGGCGTGGCGGTTGCCGCCTATCTGCTGTCCTTCTTTCACCGCGTGGCGCCGGCCGCGATCTCCGGAGATCTTCAGGTCAGTTTCGCCATTGGCGGTGCGCAACTCGGGACGCTGGCAGCGACCTACTTCTATGTCTATACGTTGATGCAGATTCCCACCGGTGTGCTCGCCGATACTCTGGGGCCGCGCCGCATCCTGTTCTGGGGCGGGCTGGTAGCCGGTGCCGGCGCGATCCTGTTCGGGCTCGCCCCGAGCTTCGAACTGGCTTTCGCCGGACGCACGCTGGTCGGCCTCGGCGTCTCGGTGACGTTCATCGCCATGTTGAAGCTTCTGGCGATCGGTTTCGATGAGCGCCGCTTCGCCACGCTCACCGGCCTGTGCATGCTGATCGGCAACCTCGGCTCGATCCTTGCCGGCGCGCCGCTGGCCTGGGCGACTCAGGCCGCCGGCTGGCGCCAGGTCTTCGTGGTAGTCGGGCTGCTGTCGTTCGCACTGGCGTTCGCCAGCCGCGCCTGGGTGATCGAAACCCCCGCGGGCAAGGTCGATCGCACGGCCTGGCTTTCCGGGCTCGTGACGGTGCTGAAGAATCGCGCCACCTGGCCGGGTTTTTTCGCCAATGCCGGGCTGTCGGGTGCCTTCTTTACCTTCGCCGGACTCTGGGCCGTGCCCTACCTGACCCAGATGCACGCCATGTCGCGCGGCGTCGCCTCCAATCATGTGAGCATTTACTTCCTCGGCTTTGCAGTCGGCTCAGCGCTTTGGGGGCGTGTCTCCGACGCGCTGGGGCGGCGCAAGGCGGTGGCGCTGGCGGTCTCCGGCCTGCACGTGCTCGGCTGGTGCGTCTGGCTGTGGGCGACTTGGCGGGCTGACGGCGCGCTTCCGCTGGCGGCGACTTACTGCTTGTGTGTGGTGATGGGTCTGGCCACGGCCGGCTTCACGCTGTCCTGGGCCAGTGCCAAGGAAGTCAATCCGCCGCAGCTTTCGGGCATGGCCACCAGCGTCGTGAATGTCGGCATCTTTCTCGGTCCGGCGATCCTGCAGCCCACCGTCGGCTGGCTCATGGAACGCACCTGGGATGGCAGAATGGAAGCCGGAGTGCGCATCTATTCCGCCGGCGACTGGCGCAACGGCATGATGCTATTGACGGCCGCAGCCATTTCCGGCTGGATCGCGACGCTGTTTGTGCGAGAGACCGGGTGCCGCAATATCTGGAAGGTGGAGGCAAGATGAAAGGCATATTGCTGTTCGGTCATGGTGCGCGCAACGCCGAGTGGGCGAAGCCTTTTCATCGCATTCGCGACGCCATCCTCGCCCGCGATCCCGGCGCGCTGGTAGAGCCGGGGTTTCTCGAACTGATGCGGCCGAGCTTCGACGAGGGAGTGGATTGTCTGGTGCGCCAGGGGGCGACGGAGATCGTCGTGGTGCCGATCTTCATGGCCGCCGGCAGCCATGTGAAGAAGGATCTGCCGCGGATGGCGGGCGATGCCATGGATCGGCATGCCGGGCTGGCGATCGCTCTGGCCGCTCCGGTGGGCGAAGCGGAACCGGTGCTGGCGGCAATGGCCGACTATGCGCTCAACGCCATGCCTGACGAGTAGTCCGTTGCGAATCCGCTGAATGAAAAACGGGGGCTCGCGCCCCCGTCTGTTTTGCCGCCGATGTTGCGTGGATCAATACACGTCGAACTGCGTGTTGTGCACGTTGAACTTGCCGGTCGGCGTGATCAGCTTCGGGTCCTTGATCACGGCCTTCAGCTTGCGCGTCTTGTCGTCGACCACCACCAGCGCCGAAGTCTTGTCCTTGGCGCTCCACACCGAGAACCAGACTTCATCGCCGGCCTTGTTGTACTCGGGCTGAACGATGCGGCGCGCGCCGTCGTCCTGGATGCCTGCCCAGTCGCCGATCGGCAGCACTTCAAAACCCTTCTCCAGGTTGTTGATGTCGAATACGGCGATCGATTGGCTGACCTTGGCTTCCGGATTGAGCGGCGTATCGACCCACAGGTTCTTCGACTTCGGATGGGTCTTGATGAACAGCGAGCCACCACCCTGGGCCTTGATGGTCTCGACCACGCGCCACGCCTGATCCTTGTGCTTCTTCGGATCGGTGCCGATCAGGCTGATCGTCTCGTCGCCGAGGTGGCTGGTGGCCCATACCGGGCCGAACTTGGGATGGATGAAGTTGGCGCCGCGACCCGGGTGCGGAATCTTGCCGACATCGATCAACGCGGTCAGCTTGTCCTCCTTGGTGTCGACCACGCCGATCTTGTTCGAGGCGTTGGCGGCAACCATGAAGTAGCGACCGGTGGAATCGAAGCCGCCGTCATGCAGGAAGCGGGCGGCGTTGATGCTGGTGACCTTCAGATTGTTCAGGTCCTTGTAGTTCACCACCAGGATCTTGCCGGTTTCCTTGGCATTGACGATGAACTCCGGGTTGTAGTGCGAGCCGACGATGGCGGCGACGCGCGGTTCCGGATGGTATTCCTGCGTATCGACGGTCATGCCGCGGGTCGATTCGATCTTGAGCGGCTTCAGCGTGTCGCCTTCCATGATCACGAACTGCGGCGGCCAGTAGGTACCGGCGATCGCGTACTTGTCCTCGTAGCCCTTGTATTTCGAAGTTTCCACCGAGCGGGCTTCGAGGCCGACCTTGATTTCGGCGACGTTGGTCGGTTCCGGCATCCACAGGTCGATCAGGTTGATGCGGGCATCGCGGCCGATCACGTAGAGGTAACGCCCGGATTTCGACATGCGTGAAATGTGCACGGCATAGCCGGTCTTGAGGATCTTGACGATCTTTTTCGTGTTGCCGTCGATCAGGGCGATCTCGCCTGCGTCACGCAAGGTAACGGAGAAAAGGTTTGCCAAATCGAGGTCGTTCATCTTCTTGGTCGGACGCTGGCTCGGCGGCACCGTAACCTTCTGCGAAGCCAGCATTTCCTTCATGCCCCATTCAGGCGGCGTCGGCGGCTCCTGCTGGACGTAGCGTGCCATCAGGTCTACCTGGGCGTCGGTCAATTCGCCCGAGGTGCCCCAGTTCGGCATGCCGGCGGGCGAGCCGTACTTGATGAATACCTTCAGATACTCGGTACCGGACGCCAGGGTCTTGTCGGTGGTCAGCGGCTTGCCGGTGGCGCCCTTGCGCAACACCCCGTGACAGCCGGCACAGCGTTGGAAGTAGATCTCCTTGGCTTGCTCGAACTCCACCTTGGTCATCGGCGGTGCCTTGGGATTGATGTTCTGGTGCATTTCGATCTTGCCCATGGGCGAATCGCCGGCCTGGTACTTCACTTCGGCTTCGGTAACGCCAGGCTTGGCGCGCTCCTCGGCGCAGACATTGGTGATGCCCAGCGATAGCATCAGAGCGCTGACAAGCCCAGCCTTGCGCCAGACCGTGGAGTTGCATTTCCCCATACTTCCTCCCCTTATTCTGTTGATATTTCAATAAAAAACGGAAATCGCGAGCGCGGAGGGTGCCCCATTTGCAAGAAAATCTACTTGATCAGAATCAACCTCGCCGCAACATGGTCAAAAAACCTGACCCGCTGCCAGGCGTTCTTGCCCCGTCAGAGCGGGAATAGCCCTATGCATCCGCTGCTTGTATGCGAATATTGAAATTCGGCGGGCTCTCGGAGTTTTGGGAGAGCGATTCGATTGTTGACTTGATTTTTCTAAATATAAGCATATACTAATATACATGACGACACCCATCCGTTTCCTCCCCAAGGGCTCCTTCCTCCTCCTCCGGATGGCCCTTGTTTCAGTGCTCGCCGGCTTGTTGCCGGCGAGCATTTCTTTTGCGGCCGACGCCCCGGCGACCAGCGTCGTGGTGCAGTTGCGAGAGGTGGATCTCGGGTTCCCGGTCGAAGCCACGGTGGAGGCGGTGCGTCAGGCCACTGTCGCCGCGCAGATTGCGGGGCGCGTTCTCGAAGTTCGGGCCGATGCCGGGCAAAGTGTCAGACAAGGCGAAGTATTGATGCGGCTCGACGCGCGTGAAGCCGCCGGCTCGGATGCAAGTGCGCAGGCCGCGCTCGTGCAGGCCAGTGCGGCCTACGAGCGGACCAAGAATCTGTATGCGCAGAAGTTCGTCAGCCAGGCCGCGCTCGATCAGGCAGCTGCGGCATGGAAGGGTGCGCAGGGCGCCGTAGCCGCTTCCGGGGCGGGCGTGTCCCATGGCACAGTAACCGCGCCGATCACCGGCGTCGTCGCGCAGCGGCATGTCGAATTGGGCGAAATGGCGGCGCTGGGCCGGCCGCTGATCACCGTCTTCGATCCGAAGGGGTTGCGCGTGATCGCCAGCCTCCCTCAATACAAACTTGCCGAACTCAGGAAGACGGGGCGCGCCCGCGTCGAGTTTCCTGAAACCGGCACCTGGGTCGACGCGCTGCGCGTGGAAATACTGCCCACCGTCGATGCGCGAAGCCACACGGCGACGGCACGCCTCTACCTGCCGGAAAACATCCCCGGCATCGTGCCCGGCATGTCTGCCCGAGCGCACTTCACGGTCGGCCAGGCAAAGAAGCTGACCGTGCCGCCCGCGGCAGTCATGCGCCGCGGCGAGGTGACCGCCGTGTACGTGCTGGACGACAAGGGAACTGCCCGGCTGCGTCAGGTGCGCGTGGGCGAAGCCGTGTCCGGCGGCGAACTCGAAGTGCTGGCGGGCATCAATCCCGGCGAACGGGTGAGTCTGGTGCCGGTCAAGTCAGGAATAGAGCTGAAGACGCCGGCTCCCCGCTGAAGCGATTAATCGGCAATTCTTCCCCATTCAATCGATGAATACCCTTGACAAAAATGTGGTCGGATAATCGACTGCTTTTTTACTAAAACATTCAAGGAGACATCATGGCCCACATCGTAATCCTCGGCGCCGGCATCGGCGGAATTCCTGCTGCATTTGAGATGCGCGAAATGCTTCGTCCCGGCGACAAGCTGACGGTGATTTCAAACAATCCGATGCACCACTTCACGCCGTCGAATCCCTGGGTCGCGGTCGATTGGCGCAAGCGTGGCGACATCGAGGTCGAGATTGCCCCGTTGCTGGCGAAGAAGAATATCGAGTTCATCCCGGTCGGCGCCAAGCGCGTGCATCCGGACAAGAATCAGATCGAACTGGATGACGGTCGCAGCGTCGACTATGACTTCCTGGTCATTGCTACCGGCCCCAAGCTCGCCTTCGAGGAAGTCGAAGGCCTGGGTCCGCAGGGCCACACCCATTCCATCTGCCACGTCGATCATGCCGTCGAGGCCGAGAAGGCCTGGCAGGAATTCGTCAAGAACCCGGGGCACGTCGTGGTGGGTGCAGTGCAAATGGCGTCCTGCTATGGTCCGGCTTACGAGTTCGCCATGATCATGGATACCGATCTGCGCCGTCGCAAGATTCGCGACAAGGTGCCGATGACCTTCGTCACTGCCGAACCCTACATCGGGCACCTCGGCCTCGGCGGCGTCGGCGACTCAAAGGGCCTGATGGAGTCGGTGATGCGCGACCGCCACATCAAGTGGATCTGCAATGCCAAGACCACCAAGGTCGAGG
>DAIOGL010000044.1:8484-12543 GCA_036745235.1 Sulfuritalea sp. | reverse complement strand
GCAACGAACGCTTCATGGTCTTCAACGGCGCCGAGCGTATCGATTTCGCCGCATAAGCTTCGTCAGAGTCGGCGCTGGCGGGACGGCGATTTGTCATGCAGCGGCTGCGCCCTGTGCCTCCATCTCGCGGTGCCGTCCGGTGGCCAGGCCGTAGATCCGCAGCAGATCCTCTTCGGAAACGTCGATGAAGGAATCCAGTTCCGCGAGAGCATAGACGAAATCTTCATGCGAAATGGCTTCATAGCCGACGGCGGCAGGTTCCGGCACGGCAGTGCGGCGCGCCAGGAAGGCCGGGTACCGGCGCCAGGGAAACAAGGCGTTGAAGGCCACCGCCACCGCCAGGATGACCATGACGTTGAGCAGCACCGGCGACAGCACGAAGCCGAATCCCATGGCGCGCAAGGGTTCGCCGCCCAGAACGGCCGCCAGCGCCGTTGCCCCGCCGGGCGGATGGATGCACCGCAGGTAGTGCATCGCGGCGATGGAGAGACCCACCGCGGCCGCGGCCGCGAGGGCCGCGTCGGGCGCCATGCGCGCGCAGGCGACTCCGATCAGCGCGGAAACCAGGTGTCCACCGACCACCGGCCAAGGCTGAGACAGAGCCCCGTGCGGCACTCCGAACACCAGCACCGCCGAGGCCCCGATTGAAAGGATCAGCAGCGGCGGCGACGCCGGGCCGCCGAGCGCGTGACTGGCGAAATAGACCGCGAGCAGCCCGACAAATCCGCCGAGCGCCGATACCAGACGCTCGCGATGGCTCACCGGGCTCAATTCGATGCCCAGTATTTTCTGCCACGGCGACTGCGGCGCTGGATTCCTATTGGTCATCATCAATTCCTCGACAGGGGTCGGCGGTGCACCCTACATTACTCACGCCAGCCCGATCATTAGAGATTCGCATAGGGCCATCCAACGCGGCATACCCCAGGTAGAGGGCCGACGGCCAGTGGCTGCGCCGATCTGCACGCGAGCCGGGACGAAGCCGCTACAATCTCTCGATCTCGTTCCTGCCCGGGAAAGCAAAACCAACAACGCACTCTCCCGACTTTTGGCCGTCAATCGCCTGCCATGCAGTCCGCCGGTCGCCTCTTTGCCCCCCCCACAAAAGGAGAACGCTTCATGAAAACGCACAGCATCCTCTACCGCACTACGCGCATTGCCTGCCTCTTCTCTGCGGCCGGATTGCTCGGCGCCTGCGCGAGCATGGAGAAAACGAGTCCCAGGGCCGAAGCCACGCTCGAACCCCGCTCCGGCAGCGCGGTCACCGGCACGGTCAGTTTTCAGAGCGTCGGCCAGAAGCTTCGCGTCGAAGCCCGCGTCGGCGGACTGACGCCGGGTGCGCATGGCTTCCATGTGCACGAAGCCGGCGATTGCAGCGCGCCCGATGCCAGCAGCGCGAAGGGGCATTTCAACCCCGCAGGCAGGCCGCACGGCCGTCACGGCGACATCGAACGTCATGCCGGTGACATGCCGAATCTGGTCGCCGACAGTTCAGGCAAGGCCACGCTTTCCGTCGAGGTGGACATGATGTCGCTCACCGAAGGCCCCGGGGGCATCCTCAAGCGCAGCGTGGTTATTCATGCCGATCCCGACGACTACAAGTCGCAGCCCGCCGGCAACTCGGGCAAGCGCGTCGCCTGCGGCGTCATTCGGTCGATCTGACACATCGTTGGGGGGAACAGTGCCCGAGCCGGAGTGGGCGGTGCAGGTGTTCTGATCGCGATGCCTGCGGCTACCGGCACCTTGTGCCCATCCTGCCGGGCGCCGATGAGCGCGCATCGCTTCATGCGCAAGCTCAACGGCGACGTCACGCTGGATCTGTGCTTCGCGTGCCAGGGAATCTGGTTCGACGAATATGAAAGCCTGCAGCTCGCCCCGGCCGGCGTGATCGATCTGTTCAAGCTGATCCATGAGCACCGCGACGACCAGCGCCTGCCGCTGGCCAGCCCCTTGCGCTGTCCGCGCTGCAACGAACGCCTGATCCAATCGCAGGACCGGGTCAAGAGCGGGTTGTTCAACTACCTGCGCTGCGGCCAGCAGGACGGCCGCTTCATCACCTTTGCCCAATTCATGATCGAGAAGGGTTTCGTGCGCCAGTTGACCGGCGCAGAACTCGATGAACTCAAGCTGCGCATCGGGGTCGTGCGCTGCACCGGCTGCGGCGCACCGGTGGACATCCGCAAGGACAGTGCCTGCACCCATTGCCGCGCACCCATCGCCATCCTCGACACGCAGGCGGTCGAGGCGGCGCTGGCCGGCTATCAGCGGGCCGCGATGAAGCAGGCAGCGCCGCCGGAACCGGCGCTGCTGGCCGAGGCGATCCTGTTCAGGGAACGCGAACGCAGCCAGCGCAAGCGCGAACGCGGCCATGGATTGAATGCGGACATCGGCGACCTGCTGCAGGACGGAGTGGCGATGCTCTGGGACAGGCTCCGGCGATGAAGGAAGCAATCACCGGCGTCATTCTGGCGGGCGGGCGGGGCCAACGCATGGGCGGCGTCGACAAGGGCCTGCAGGACCTCGATGGCCGTCCGCTGGTGCAATGGGTGCTGGCCCGCCTGGCGCCGCAGGTGGACGCCGTGGTGATCAATGCCAACCAGAATCTGGCGCGCTATGCCGCACTCGGCTGCAGGGTGCTGCCGGACGCCATTCCCGATTTTGCCGGGCCGCTGGCGGGATTGCACGCGGCGCTGTCGCAGGCGACCACGCCGCTGCTGCTCACGGTGCCCTGCGATTCGCCGTTTCTGCCCGACGACCTGGCGCAGCGATTGCGTGCTGCACTGGAAGCGCAAGGAGCCGAGCTTGCAGTCGCACGCACCGGTGACCGGGTGCAGCGCGCTTTCTGCCTGACACGGCGCGCGATCCTGCCCAAGCTGGAAGCCTTTCTTGACTCCGGCGAACGCAAGGTCGGTTTGTGGCATGCCTCATTGAAGCTGGCCGAAGTCGCATTCGACGACGAGGCCGACGGCTTCAGGAACATCAACACCCCGGAAGACCTCGCCGCTGCGCGAAGCAACCGATAGCGCCCTCGCGGCAGGGTTCGCGCGGAAAGCAGTACTAGCCCATTGTCCGTCTCTGTGCTTCAATAATGGCAGCACTATCCCCCATCTTCACGAACGTACAGGGCTGCATCATGAATTGGTCGCTGAATAACTCAAGGCTGGGTGTCCTCTTCGCGGGCGTGGGCCTTTTCTGCATCCTCATGGGAAGTTCCTTGCCGAGCCATTCCGCCGCAGCGGCCGGGGAAAGCGGCAAGCAGTTTGCAGCGGTGTTGCATATCCGCGGCGAGGTCGCCGCGTCCGCTGCCGGCACTGAACGAAAATTGCGCGAGGGTGACGTGGTGTTCGTCGGCGAACGAGTGCGCGCCGCCGCCCTGGCCGAGGCAGTGCTCAAGACCGAGGATCGGGGACTCGTCGCCATTCGCCCGGGCACCGAGTTTGTCGCGGAACACTTTGCCGCCGAGGACAAGCCGACCGATGGTCTCACCCTGCGGCTGTTCACCGGGTCGCTGCGGGTTATCAGCGGCTGGATCGCCCGTACCAATCGCTCCGGGCACAAGGTGGTGACGCCTACGGCGACCATCGGCATTCGCGGCACCGACCATGAACCCTACGTCCTGTCGGCGGAACTGGCCGCGGCCACGTCGAACCGCGAGGGAACGTACGACAAGGTCAATCGCGGCGGAACGATCATGGAGGTGGGCGAGAACAAGCTCGACATCGACGCGGGGCGCGTCGGCTTCGTCCGCGCCGCGCCGAAGGAAACCAAGAGCCGCTTCAAGGAGCGGGCCTTGATGACCATCCTGCTGCCGGTATTGCTGGACAAGGTGCCGAATTTCTATGTCCCCGGCGAGTTCGACGCCGAACTCGACCGCTATTCGGAGACGGCCGACCAGGACAGCCTGCGGCAACTGGAACAAAGGCGCAAGGCGCCCCCGGCCCCGCCGCCGCCCACCGCCACCGCACCAGCGGTCGCCTCATCCCCTGCCGCCGTTACCCCTGTTGCACCCGCGGCTGCGCCGCAGGTCGCGCCGGTCGCCGCCCCGGTCGCCGCACCCCC
>DAIOGL010000044.1:0-8384 GCA_036745235.1 Sulfuritalea sp. | reverse complement strand
GCTTGGGAAGCTGAGGTAATGCCGTTATACGACACCCGCGTCGGACGCGAATTTTAGCGCTACATCAGAACGATGTCGAACTGCTCCTGCGTATAGCCGCTCTCTGCGTGGAGCGAGATCGGCAGGCCGATGAACTCGGATAGCATGGCCAGCGCCTGCGATTCCTCATCGAGAAACAGATCGATCACGGCCGGCGCGGCGAGCACGCGCATTTCGCGCGCCGTGAATTGGCGCGCCTCGCGCAACAGCTCGCGCAGAACCTCGTAGCACACGGTCTGCGCCGTCTTCACTTCGCCGCGGCCGCCACAGGTGGGGCAAAGCTCGCACAGCACCTGGGCGAGGCTCTCCCGGGTACGCTTGCGGGTCAGCTCGATCAGGCCGAGCTGGGTGAAGCCGGACACGGTAATGCGCATGTGGTCCTTGGCCAGCGCCTTGTTGAATTCGGCAAGCACGGCGGCCTTGTGTTCTTCATCTTCCATGTCGATGAAGTCCGCGATGATGATGCCGCCGAGATTGCGCAACCTCAGCTGGCGGGCGATGGTCTGCGCCGCCTCGAGGTTGGTCTTGAAGATGGTGTCGTCGAAGTTGCGCGAGCCGACGTAGCCGCCAGTATTCACGTCGACGGTGGTCATCGCCTCGGTCTGGTCGAAAATCAGGTAGCCGCCGGATTTGAGATCGACGCGCCGCGCCAGCGCCTTCTGGATTTCGTCCTCGACGCCGTGCAGGTCGAACAGCGGCCGCTCGCCGGTGTAGTGAATGAGCCGGTCGGTCACTTGCGGCACATATTCCAGGGCGAAGGTTTGCAGCTTCTGGAAGTTCTCGCGCGAATCGATGATGACGCCGGTGGTTTCGCTGCTGACGAGGTCGCGCAGCACGCGCTGCGCCAGCGTCAGATCCTGATGCAGCACCGTCGGCGGCAGGGCGCCGACACTGCGGCTCTTGATCTCGCGCCAGATGCGGCGCAGATAGGCGATGTCGGCCGCCAGTTCCTCGTCGCTGGCCTCTGCGGCAACGGTGCGCAGGATGTAGCCTCCCGGCTGATCTGCCGGCAGCAGGGCCTGGATGCGGGCGCGCAGCTTTTCACGCTCGGCCTCCTCGCCGATGCGCTGCGAGACTCCGATATGGCTGTCCTCCGGGAGGTGCACCAGCAGGCGGCCGGCGATGGAAATCTGGGTGGTCAGGCGCGCGCCCTTGGTGCCGATCGGATCCTTCTGCACCTGCACCATCAGGGACTGGCCTTCGCTCAGCACACGTTCGATCGGGCGCGGCTCGTGAGCGCCGCCGCCGTTGTTTGCAGAACGCTCGCTCCAGATGTCGGCGACATGGAGAAAGGCGGTGCGTTCGAGTCCGATTTCGATGAAGGCCGATTGCATGCCGGGCAGGACGCGCACGACGCGGCCGAGATAGACGTTGCCGACGATGCCGCGCCCGTTGGTCCGCTCGATGTGCAGTTCCTGCACCACGCCCTGCTGCAGCAAGGCGACACGGGTTTCCTGCGGCGTGAAGTTGATCAAAAACTGTTCGGTCACCAAGCCACCCTCCCCCCGGCATTGCTCCCCGGCCCGGGGCCGCCCGCCGCCATGCTCACAGCGGATAGCCGAAATCGCGCAGCAGCAGCGTCGTTTCGCACAGCGGCAGGCCGACGATGCCGGAGTGCGAGCCGCGAATCTCTTCGATGAAAACAGCCGCCCGACCCTGGATGCCATAGGCGCCGGCCTTGTCCATCGGCTCGCCGCTCTGGACATAGCGGCGAATCTCGTCGGCCGTCAGCTTGCGGAAGCGCACATCGCTGATCGACAGACGATGTTCGACGCGCTCGTCCTTCGCCATGGCGACGGCGGTCAGTACGCGGTGGCTGCGACCCGACAGGCGGGTCAGTATCGCCGTCGCGTCGGCTTCATCCCGCGGCTTGGCGATGATTTCCCCATCGAGGTCGATCGTGGTGTCGGCGGCCAGAACCGGACGCGGAACCAGCGGCCGGCTCGCCAGCAGGCGCGCACCGAAGGCCGCCTTGGCCCGTGCCACGCGCACCACGTAGGCTTCCGCGGCTTCGCCGGGCTGCCAGTCCTCATTGACTTCCGGGTCCTCGCGCGACCCGCTGCGAAACAGCAGCAGGTCGAAGCGGACTCCGATCTGCGCCAACAACTCGCGCCGGCGCGGACTTCTGGAGGCAAGGTAGATGCGTGGATCGATCATGATTGGATTCTTGGTGACGATGTTGCCGAGCATAGCGTCAGGCCCGATGGTAGGGGTGGCCCTTTATCACGCTCGCGGCGCGGTACAGCGCCTCGGCGAGTATGACGCGGACCAGGGCATGAGGCAGGGTCAGGCTGGAAAGACGCATGGTTTCATGTGCAGTGTTCTTGATGCGGGTATCCAGCCCGTCGGGCCCGCCGATGATGAAGGCCACATCGTCGCCGCTCGCCATCCATTTTGCCAGACGCTCGGCCAGTTGCCGCGTGGTCGGCGCCTCGCCATGCTCATCCAGCGCAATGCGGCGACAGCCGGCGGGCAGTTGCGCGTCGATCCGCGTCGCCTCGAGCGTCATCATGGCTTCGGCGGTCTTGCCCGTAGTGCGCGGCTCGGGCTTGATTTCCAGCAATTCGAGGGGCAGTTCGCGCGGCATGCGCTTCGCATATTCGGTCCAGCCTGCGACCACCCAGTCCGGCGGCCGCGCGGAAACCGCCGCAACGATCAACTTCATTCGCCGTCGGTATCGCCGCCGGCCTTCTTGCGCGGACGCTTGGGCACGACCTTCCACAGCTCTTCGAGGTTGTAGTAGGCACGCACGGCGGGCTGCATGACATGCACCACGATGTCGCCGAGGTCTACCAGTACCCACTCCCCGGTTTCTTCGCCTTCGATGCCGATCACCTGGACGTCGGCCTCCCTGGCCTTGTCGTGAACGCTGCGCGCCAGCGCCTTGACGTGACGATTCGAGTCGCCGGTGGCGATGACGACCCTGTCGAACAGCGCCGACAGCTTGCTGGTGTTGATCACCTCGATGTCCTTGGCCTTGACGTCTTCGAGGGCGGTGACAGCGATTTTCTGAAGTTTTCTAATGTCCATGCGGAGTCCGGTAGATCTGATGTGAATCAATATAGTCGAGAACGGCGTCGGGAACCAGATAGCGCGCATTGAGCCCTGCCGCCAGCCGCCGCCGGATTGCCGTGGCGGAAATCTCCAGCGCGGTGATGGCGAAGGGGACGATGCGACCGGCGGGAGCGCCGGCAAGATCGGCGACGGTACCCTTGCGAGCAGCGACTTCGGCGTCCAGTGCCGTTGCCTGCCCGCGAAGCGGCGTCCCAGGTACGCAGAGCGAGCCAGCGCCGACTTTCAACTCGTGTCCCGGCCGTGTGGCCACGGCGACATGGACAAGCGCGAACAAGTCGCGCCAGCGATGCCAGGCCTCGAAGCGGGCGAAGGCATCGGCGCCCAGCAGCAGTACCAGCGGGCGCTGCGCGCCATGCAGCCTGCGCTGCCGCTCGAGGGTTTCGACCGTATAACTCGGCCCGGGCGCAGCGGCCAGCACCTCCGACGCGTCGATGCTGAAGCCTGGCAGGGTGGCGAGGGCCCGCTCCACCATCGCCAAGCGATGGACCGCGGAACAGTGCGGCACATCGCGCAGGGCCGGGCTGCCGGCAGGGATCAAGCAGACCTCGGCCAGGCCCAGCGCCTCGCGCGCCTCTATGGCAAGGCGCAGATGTCCGACATGCAGCGGATCGAACGTGCCGCCGAAGAGGCCGAGAACTCCCTCGTTGAACTCACTCATCAGGTTCGGCCGGCCCCCTGAACACGTCGCGGTAGGACAGATAGACGCTGGCCACCATGGTCGGCGCCAGGACGAAGATCAGCAGCATGCGCAGCGCAACGGAGAATATGTTGAGCAAGGCCGGGGAAATCAGTCCGGCGGTGATCAGGATCAGGCCTGGCACGACGGCACCGACCATGACCAGGGCCACGCCGTACATCAGGAAGGCGCGCCAGTTGCGCAAGCTGGCGACAAAGCTGAAGAACAGCGATTTGACGGCTCCCACGCCATCCCATGCCGTCAGCAGCGGCGCGAACCAGAATGCCATCAGCAGCGGCGAGGCCAGCACCAGCAGGATGCCGAGATCGGTGACCAGCGCCACGGCCTCTTCCGGACTCATGCCATCGCTGATGTTGATCGGTTCGCCGAGCGCCGAACTGCCCAGCACCAGCAGGCTGGAGCCGACCAGATGCAGGCCGCCGAGACGCGCCAATCCGGCCCGGTGCTCACTGATGCCTTTCAACAGCGTTTTGCCGTCAAACGGCTGGCGGCGGTCGATCGCGCGGCAGCCGTTGCCCAGGATGACGGTCAGGGTGGGCAACAACAGCGGCAGCAGAAAGGGGCCGATTTTCGGGATCAGATTGACCACGATCACGGTCAGCAGGTAGCCGAAAGTGATCGCGGTAGTCAGCGGCGGATGGCGTCGAAACAGGGCAAAGCCGGCCAGCAGCCAGAGAACGCCATGACGCGCAGGGAGGCGGCGCGCGTCCATCAGTCTTCCCTTGCCTGAAAATCCACGGCCTGCGAGAACCCGGCCGGCAGCGGAGGCGCATCGAAGGCGATGTCGCCATCGGGATCGGGGACGCCGCTTGCCCGCAGCCCGGCAAAGTCGAACAGGCCGGCGTCGAGCAGATGCGACGGCACGACATTGGCCAGGCTGCGGAACATGGTCTCGATGCGTCCCGGAAAGCGCTTCTCCCAGTCCTGCAGCATCTGCTTCACCTGCTGGCGCTGCAGGTTCGGCTGCGAACCGCAGAGATTGCAGGGAATGATCGGGAAGGCGCGCTCCGCGGCCCAAGCCTCGAGATCACTCTCGCGGCAGTATGCAAGCGGGCGAATGACGATGTTGCGGCCATCGTCCGACACCAGTTTCGGCGGCATGGATTTCAGCTTGCCGGCGAAGAACATGTTGAGGAACAGCGTCTGCAGGATGTCGTCGCGATGATGGCCGAGCGCGATCCTGGTCGCGCCCAGTTCGCCGGCCACGCGGTACAGCACGCCGCGGCGCAGGCGCGAGCACAGCGAACAGGTCGTCTTGCCTTCCGGAATCACGCGCTTGACGATGGAATAAGTGTCCTCGTTCTCGATGTGGAAGGGCACGTCGATGCTGCGCAGGTAATCCGGAAGCACGTCGGCGGGAAAGCCCGGTTGCTTCTGATCCAGATTGACCGCGACGATGTCGAAGCCGATCGGCGCGTGCTCGCGCAGGAACAGCAGGATGTCGAGCAGGGCGAAGGAGTCCTTGCCGCCGGAAAGGCACACCATGACCTTGTCGCCCGCCTCGATCATGTTGAAGTCGGCAATCGCCTGGCCGACCTCACGGCGCAGGCGCTTGGCGAGCTTATTTGACTCGAATGCGGTCTTCTGAGCTTGTCTGGCGGTCGGAGCCATGTTCAATGGTGCGTTCACAGGTGAGCCGTTCTGCCGCCGTCAACATTGATCACCTGCCCGGTGACGTAGGGTGCGTCGAAGACGAGAAATTTGACGGTGCGGGCAATGTCGGCAGGCGATCCGACGCGCTTGAGGAGAGTATGTTGAATGATAGCCGCGCGTTCCGCCGGGGGAAAGTCACTTGTACCCTGGGGCCATTCGATCGGGCCCGGCGCCACCGCGTTGACTCGCACCCGAGGCCCCAGTTCCAGCGCCAGGGCGCGGGTCAGCCCGAGCAGGCCGGCCTTCGCCGCGCAGTAAAGCGGATAGCCCTTGAGCGGGCGCTCGGCATGAATGTCGGTGATATTGACGATGCAGCCGCCGCTCGTCTCGAGATGCGGCGCCGCGGCCTGCGACAGGAACAGCGGCGCCTTGAAGTTGGAGCCGACCAGGTCGTCCCACGCCGCCGCGTCGACAGCGCCGACTTTCGTGGCGTAAAAGGACGAAGCGTTGTTCACCAGCGCATCGAGCCGGCCGAAGCGCGCGACGACCGATTCCACGAGTTGCGGCAATGCCTCAATGTCCAGCAGATCGGCGGCAAAGATGGCGGCGGATTCGCTGCCCTCGCCTTGTCGCGCCGCGCTCAGTTCGGCGGCGAGAGCCGCGGCTTCGCCGGCCGACGAGCGATAGTGAATCGCCACGCTGGCGCCCGCTGCATGCAGCGCACGTGCAATCTCCGCACCCACACGACGGCCAGCGCCGGTAACCAGAACCACGGGAGTCATCATCATGCCGTAAGTATACCGGCGAGAGCCCTTGCCGCAGCAACGAAACCGAACGTCGCCGTGACCGCAACCGACGATCCGTAGCCGGCGCAATTGAGGCCTGCCGTCGGGTCCACCGGAATGTCTGTCGCCGCGCCATCCACCAGGCAGGAGTCGGCGCTGACGGTACGGCGCGGCTGCTCCGGCGAAGACACGCACTCCACGCCGAACTTCTTCTTCGGGTCGCGCGTAAAGCCGTAGTCCTTGCGCAACTGTGCGCGCACTTTGGAAGCCAGCGCATCCTGCGTGGTGCGCGACAGATCGATGACTTCGATGCGCGTCGGATCGGTGCGCCCGCCGGCGGCGCCGGTGGTCACGACCCGGATGCCGGCACGCCGGCACCAGGCGATCAGCGCCGCCTTGGCGCGGACGTGGTCGATGGCGTCGATCACCGCGTTGCAGGACGGGATCAGGGTGGCCGGGTTGCGCTCGTCGATGAATTCCTCCACGGCGTCCACCACGCAGGCGGGATTGATAGCCGCGATGCGCTCGCGCATGGCCGTGACCTTGGCCGCGCCGAGCGTCGACTCCAGGGCATGGATCTGGCGGTTGATGTTGGACTCGGCAAGGTGGTCGAGGTCGATCAGCGTCAGCCGCCCCACTCCCGAGCGCGCCAGCGCTTCCGCGGCCCAGGAGCCGACGCCGCCGATGCCGACCACCACGACATGCGCTGTCGTCGCGCGCAGCAGCGCACCGCCGCCATAGAGACGCTCAATGCCGCCGAAGCGGCGTCCGTAATCAGGGGTGGAAGTCACGCAGCGACTCCATATCGGCGGCTGGTAACCGGATGTGCAAACAATTGCGGGGGTTCCGAAGAACCCCCGCACTGATAGTGGTGGCCAGGGGCAGAATCGAACTGCCGACACACGGATTTTCAATCCGTTGCTCTACCAACTGAGCTACCTAGCCGGAAAGGGTGCGGATTATAGGCCCTCGGCGCGCCGGCGTCAAAGCCGCATGCTATTGCCTGCGTCTGCCCTGTCGCTGACAGCTTGCTTACAGGCAACGTAAGGGCAATGTAAGAGGCGTGGCCTAGGATGCTGCGTTGCAGTAGAGTTGGCGTTGCACCCATTAAAGCAATCCCCCTTCTCCGGAGGAATCATGAAAGACGAAGATATTGTCGAACGGATTCAGAAGAATCCCAAATTCGTGCAGTTCGTGCGCATGCGCAACAACTACTCGATCATCCTCTCGGTCATGATGATGATCGTGTATTTCGGCTACATCGGGCTTATCGCCTTCGACAAGAGCTTCCTGGCGATCAAGATAAGCGCGGGCTCGGTGACTTCCATCGGAATTCCGATGGGCATCGGCGTGCTGGTCTTCACCATCATCATCACCGCAATCTACGTCCGCCGCGCGAACACCGAGTTCGACGCGGCGAAAGACGAAATCGTCAAGGAGGCTTCCAAGTGATCAAGGCCAAGCATATTCTCGGCGGCATCGCCGCCCTGCTGGTGGCCGGCGTTGCCTTGGCCGCCGGCGCCGACCTCGGTCAGGCGCAGAAGCAGGACACCAACTGGACCGCGATCACGATGTTCGCGATCTTCGTCGGCATCACGCTCTGGATCACCAAGTGGGCGGCGACCAAGACCAAGACCGCGGCTGACTTCTATACCGCTGGCGGCGGCATCACCGGCTTCCAGAACGGCCTGGCGATCGCCGGCGACTACATGTCCGCGGCCTCCTTTCTCGGGATTTCCGGTCTGGTGTTCG
Organism: Sulfuritalea sp.; assembly: GCA_036745235.1. GTDB lineage: Bacteria > Pseudomonadota > Gammaproteobacteria > Burkholderiales > Rhodocyclaceae > Sulfuritalea. The sequence continues at coordinate 443 of DAIOGL010000044.1, read as the reverse complement.
CGTCCGGCTTCGACGGCCTGATCTTCTCGATCGGCTGGCTGGTCGGCTGGCCGGTCATCACCTTCCTGATGGCGGAGCGCCTGCGCAACCTCGGCAAGTTCACCTTCGCCGACGTCGCCGGCTACCGCTTCGACGCGGGTCCGATCCGTACCTTTGCGGCATCGGGTTCGCTGGTCGTGGTGGCCTTCTACCTGATCGCGCAGATGGTCGGTGCGGGTCAGTTGATCAAGCTGCTGTTCGGCCTCGAGTACCACTATGCGGTGGTGCTGGTCGGTGCGATCATGATGATTTACGTGCTGTTCGGCGGCATGACGGCAACGACCTGGGTACAGATCATCAAGGCCGGCATGCTGCTCACGGGCGCAACCTTCATGGCTCTGGCGGTGATGTTCCAGTTCGGCTTCAGCCCCGAGGCGATGTTTACCAAGGCGGTCGAGGTGCAT